>CAYHKV010000037.1:0-8310 GCA_964357125.1 uncultured Methanosarcinales archaeon
CCTGAACCAATAAGGATTGCCTCCTGATGCTAAAGAAGGGTCGCGCAGCTTCCAAGAGCCAGGAGAGAAGTAAACTTCTCCATTGCCGGAATTGTTTGCATCGGCGATAGCTTGGATAACGCAATTTATATCATCTGCTTCGTCATTCGGAGAACAGCCGTAATCCTGCACGCTGAATCGCTGCTTAATGGCCGGATCAGCAAGTATGGTAAGTTCATTTCCTGCTGGAAGATCTATCCAATTTATGCTGTCTCTGGAAATCAGTATCTTGTAAATGCCGGGAACCATACGCTCAGGCAACTTTACTTTAGCTTGATAATGCTCTATAGTAGTGATAGTATCCTTGTCGTCAGCTGCGACAAGCTCATAATTTGCAGGACCGGCCAATTTTACATGAACACCATAAGTAAGGATATATGATTCCATATTTCTGCCCACCACTTTCAATTCCCTGGGCAAAGAAGCTAAACTTTTGGTTGAATAGGCTTTATTAGGAGTTATCCATAAAGGCCGGGCATCGTTGATAAGTATCGGCTCGCTCCAGCTGCTGCCAGGATTTTTGACCCATAAAGCATAAGGCTGTTTGGACTTAACTTGAGCTGGCAGGAGAACAGTTATAGACTGCGGAACCGCTTTAGAACTTACTACTTTCAGCTGGCCTTCAAGAGCATTATTTACCGAAGGTATAATTACTGGAGCTGAAAGCGAAGAAGGCTTATCTGTGATCTGCCTGTATACGACAATCGCCCCTTCTTTAAGGCCATCGCCCTGGATATTGAGCAGATCATCTGGTTCTGCTCTTACCGGACTTTGAAAGAATTTTGTATTGTACACTTGCGGCGCTGGCTGCAGAGTGGATGTTCCAGGACGTATACCTACGGGATTTCTTACCGCTTCTCCTGCAAAGTTTTTTACCGCATCACAACTGCTGACGATCAGGACTAACAATATCAATAATATCAAGAGTAATCTATCTGCAAACATCTTCCTCATCTTATTGGATTTAAAAAGAGATAAACTATTTAAAGATATTGCCGGTCAGGTTTTCTCTTAAGGATGTCGCTGGCCTTTTCTTCGGAGATGGCTATGGGGCTTCCGCCGCCGTGCCAGGTAAATCTGGGCCTTAACTGCACCGGAAAAATCCTTTCATTGGCATCATCAAATATCACTGCCGACCCTTTAACCCTTGGAAGCTGATCAATCTCCTGCTCCAATCCATGGCGCATGTAACTCTGGGTAAGAAGCCCCAAGGCATCTACATCTAACCTTGCAGTAAGGCGATGAGAGATTACAATATCTGATTGAGTCATCACGTCGGTATGTATCTTTCCCGGCTGCTGTGAAGCTAATATTAAAGATATTCCCGGCTGACGGCCTTCACGCAGTATAGTAATAAGCGCCTCAGTAGCGGCAGTCTTGCCTTCTTTGGGCAGCAATTCATGCGCCTCGTCCAATGCCAGCCACACTAACGGCTCTTCCATCTTCTCTTCAGCCTGTTTGGTGAAATAATGCATGGCCGCATCTACAGTCTTGAATTCTTCAGTTTTCCTGGCCAGCATACGCTGGTTGAATAAAGTGCGACATATCAAACCTACAACTAATGATTTAATCTCCCACCCTGAAGCCATTGTCGCGTAAGGGCTTACATCTAAAACAGTTACTTGCCCCGGAGCGACCAGATCTTTTAAGGCAGTTCCTTCCTTAGAAAAAATTTCCCAGCCTTTGGCTTTTTCAAATTGGTTGACTATGACGCTTTTAACCACCTTGTCGCTTTCGTCATCATCTTTTATAGATTCAATCAAGAGATCTAAATCATAGCTTTGTTCTTTTTTAAAAAAATCCTGTACTATCTTAGTGATCAAGACCCCTTCTGCAGAATTAGGTTCTAGGCTGAACGCGTTGCACCAATCTTCCGGGCTTACATCTATCGGACGGATGGAGAAAGGAAAATCAGTAGGTATGCCTTCTTCTTTGTATTGATAATAAAAACCAGTAGGGGTATAAATTTTTACGTCCAATCCTTTCGGCTCTATGTTCCATTGCTTAAGTATCTCTGCGTCCTGAAAGTTAGGATATTTCATGGTCCAATAGATCCCCATAGTATCTAAAAGGACGATAGATAAGTTTTGTTTTATCTCCTGGGGAAGATCGGTCAGCCCTTCTGCTATTATTCCCATTGTGTAGGACTTTCCCCCGCCGCGTTTGCCGACCACAAACACTACGTGCGCGCTGGCGAGGTCCATGTAGACCGGATTGGAGATAGAAGTGGTCTGCCCCATCTGCACATACTGCTTGCCCAGAAATGCTGTCCCTCGTTTGCCGTATTTCTCGACATCTTTCTTAGAGCGGCCTATGACTACATCAAACACCATAAATAAGGTTAAAAGAAAAGAAAGATAAAAAGGTATCGGTGAACTATCTGGGATTTGGATTTGATACCGGATTTAAAAATCTTCTTTGTGACTCATTATACCCCGATTCTGCTATTTGCATAAGACCAACGATAGCACGGCTGCTTAATGTCGACCCATCATTTCCATGAACGCTTGATATACAAACATAATTAACCCGATAATTTTTATCTTTGTGCCCTATGATGTCCCCTTTAAGGGGAACCATTAGATTTTCTCCTCTACTTACAAAAAGACTAGTTCTTGTTGTATAAAACGCAGGGAAAAAACCAGGAACTTGTTCCATCAACTTGTATTCTATTGTGTTTTTAGTGTCGTCTCCTCTTCTCATTTTTACTACCTCCTGTGATATCAAATAGAATTAGGTTATAGAATTTATAAAGTTAATGAAAAAAGAAAAAGAAGAGAAATAAAAGAAATAATAATTTACAGATCGGCTTCAGCCAAGACGTTCACTCTCTGGCTTGCGCCGGCAGTGTTTTTTGTTCCGACCAAATAGCTGATGTCGTATTTTTCGGCGAGATGCAGCAGTTCAGCATCAACTTCGCCGTCCAATGCTACTGCGTAGATGCCGCCATTCAGGCTTTTAACAGTCGAGCTTAATTCGCTCAAAGGAACTTTACCCAAGATGTTCAGCTTCTGATCGAAGATGCAGGCTCCCCTAGTTCCGAAGAGATTTTCCATGGTCTCTTTAAACATTTTCTTTTCATTTGGAGTCACGCGCCTTTCTCTTGATTCCCTTGCTACAGGCGGAGGCATCTGGCTCGGCTGCTGCTGGCGCGGCGGGTATCTGCTGTTGCTGCTATTGCGCAGCTCATTTTTACGGAAATTGTTGTCGCGAGGTTCCCGATTGCCGTTCATGGATGATCTGCGTTCGACCAATCTGTCAGAAGGTTCTTTCAATGCCCCTTGATCGTCGATGCCTAGATCCAATTTTGCCTGTTCAGCAGTGATCCTGCCTCTCAATGCTTTGTGGATCTCTTTCTTGGCCAATTCTTCAACTTCTTTTCCGTCTGGAGCTTTACTGACAAAGTCGATATCAGCGACACTAAGCAGTTCCCTTATGTTAAGATCTCCGCCCCTGTCTCCGTCAACGAAAACAGTGATAGATTTTCTCCTGCTGAGATCCTTGATGGTCTGCGGGCAGGATGATCCGTTCATGGCGATAGCATTCTTGAATCCGTGTTTCAATAAGTTCAAGACATCAGCACGGCCTTCAACGACAATCACTTCGTCGCTTTCTTCTATAGCCGGACCTGCAGCCAATTTTTCTGGGCCGTATTCTGATACTTCCATCATACGGACTGACTGCGCGACTTCGTCTGACAATTCCTGCGAATCTGGCAAAGTCTCTTGGGTCAATTCTTTCAGCAAGGCCTTGGCTCTTTCTATTACAAATTGTCTTTTGCTGATCCTTATATCTTCAATCTTCTGAACTTCTATCTTTGCGTTGCACGGGCCTATCCTTTGGATGATCTCCAATGCTGCCGCGATGATGGCGGTTTCAGTCTTATCTAAAGAACTAGGAATGATTATCTCCCCTTTAGTCTTGCCGGAACTGATATTTACATTAACTTCTATCCTTCCTATCTTTCCGCTGCGCTGAAGTTCGCGCAGTTCCAGCTCATTGCCTAACAATCCTTCGGTCTGCCCGAAGATCGCTCCGATCACGTCTGGCTTATCAACTACTCCATCGATGAAAATAGTGGAATGAATTATGTATTTTGCTGCTACTGGGCTTATTTTTGCCATTTTTTAGTCCTCCAATTATAGCCAGAAAGAGATGATTTATTCAGATATCACGTTCTAATACGAACCATTTGGGTGCCGTGTTTTTGAAGTGATTAAGTGTGAATGTCAACTCCTTCTGTGCCTTTGTATGTTTTTTTATTATTAAGAAAATAGAATTACACCAACGCAGTCACGCGTAAATACAAATGATGATCGTGAAGTGTGAATCTATTTTCTTGCGCAAAAACCCGCATTTACGGATTCTTGAAATGATCATGATAATGAGGCCCGCATCACTAACGCCTGAGTTCACAGCTTGGCTATGCCGTACACTCCCACAGGTACTCTCTGTGGCGGGCTGTGCTTATTTTATAGGGTGCACTATATAAATGCTTTGGTAGAAAGTTCTGGAATGAGGAATTTTAAGAAATAGCTTGTAAACTACTTAGTTTATATGCGATCTTTATGAAAATAAACCCCAGCAAACCCTTAAGCCGAAGCTTAAGAACTTGCTGAGGAAAAGAGGTGGTTTAGAGGTGTTTAGTAACTGTTTAGGGGCATTTATTTATAAATCTTTTGTTGGTTATTTACTTGTTAGTAGTTAATGAAAGTCTTTTAAAGAAAAGCCTCTTTTTTAGGCTATATGACTACCTTAACCTATCAAGAACGGTTCAAAACCCTGCAGGGAGTGTTCGATGAGTATACCAACCGGACCCTTTTTGAGCTCCAGAGCAGGAACCATTTTGATGAACTGCTAAGACCCATAACAGTAGGTAAGGAAAGCAATGTTTTTCTGGCCAGCAAAGGCAAGGATAAAGTGATCGTAAAGATCTACCGCATCCAGAACTGTGACTTTAATCACATGTATGATTACATCAAGAAAGATTCAAGATATGAATTCCTAAAAAAACACCCCAGGCAGATCATCGTTTCCTGGACGCAAAGAGAATATAAGAATCTGCTGAAAGCCCAAAAAGCAGGAATAAGGGTTCCGGAAGCTTTGGCGGTCATGAACCACATATTGATCGAGGAAATGATAGGCGACGAAACGCCTGCCCCAAAATTAAAAGATACTATCCCTGAAAATCCTAAAAAATTCCTCAAACTAATATTGGAAGACATCAAAAAATTATATGATGAAGGGCTGATACACGGAGATCTTTCGCCATTCAATATCTTGAACCATGAGGAAAAACCTTATTTCATCGACTTTTCACAGGGAACTTTGACCAAGACGCCGAATTCAGAAGAACTGCTGGAAAGAGACATACGAAACGTGGTTCAATTTTTCAAAAAATTAGGCATTAAAGAAAATGAACACAAAATCTTAAAAAGCATCGTCAAAACTGAAGAACCATGAGCGATAAACAGGAACCATCTGCAGAATTTTCGTATGAGCTGAAAATTCCGGAAGAACGTATAGCGGTACTTATCGGTGCATCAGGAGAGACAAAAAAGGAGATCGAAAGAGAGACTAAATGCAAGCTTGATATCTCTAAAGAAGGCGATGTGATGATCAGCGGTGATGATGGTTTAATGCTGTTCACGGCCAGAGAGATAGTAAGGGCTGTTGGCAGAGGATTTAATCCTAAAGTGGCATTGCTGCTCCTTAAACCTGATTATGCATTAGAGATGATAGATATGTCAGAGATAGCCGGCAAGAACAAGAATGTCATGGAACGATTGAAAGGAAGGGTTATCGGAACTGCCGGAAAATCAAGAGCAGAGATAGAACATCTGACCGACTGTTCCATCTCAGTATATGGCAAAACTATCGGCATAATCGGTGAAGATTCAAAAGTAGCAGTAGCCAGGCAGGCAGTAGCGATGTTATTGCAGGGATCCATGCATAAAACAGTGTATCAGTTCTTAGAAAGGAAAAGGAAAGAGATATTGTTTGGGTAGAAATGATAATAAGGAATATTAAATATGAAGAATTAAATTCTTTAGATTTGATGGTCTCAGCACCTTTTATACCTTCAGATAGGACCGGGAAAATTAAAAGTGTGATAATTAGGTCCCAAAATTTTGCAAATAGAAAATTGAATGATGATGAAATTAAATCCTTGCAGATTGTTGCCGTAGAAGATGTATTTCCCGGCATTTCATCGTTTTTTTCTATTGGCCAGAAAAATGAAAAAAACAATGTAATCGAAGATTTATACTTGGGATATGGGAGAAGAAATGGTATAACATTAGGAAACTTATATTTGGATAGTTATAATGGTTCTGGATATGCTGTGAATATGGACGATCGGTCTGTTTATTTGGGGGGTGGGGTATCTGAAAAAGTTCTCATTTTAGATGAACCAGTGAGTTTTAATCCAGAAAAAGAATTATTTTTTATCAGGAGCCCTAATGAAAAAGTCGAGTTTAGAGATTATCTTGCCAGAACGCGTATTGCAGAAAGCATATCCTTAGGGCGGCACATAGTGGGAGTTGAAAATGGGTGCTCGCGAGTATATCCCCTAGACTCTGGAACAAGAGAACACGAGAAAGCTCTGGAATGTATAACCAAGAAAGGGTTTTTGCATAAAATAGACATCGCCAAACCGGCGGAGAGGATTTTAGCAGCGCATATCCAACGATGGAACAGAAGTGAACCCGCAGAAAAAAATGGAATGTATACAAGGGCATATATAGAAGGGAACAAGGACGAATTCTATTTCACAGATAAAGAAATAAAGCAAATTGATGTAAGTACATTCGACCCACGGGATGCAGGATGGCAGGCAATTGGCAGAGAGGATTATCTTAGAGTTACTGATTGGGAGAGTCAATTGGCTGAATATTTTCTGGTTTACGAAAATTTAGAGAAAATGCTCGAAGGGAGAAAATGGGCATTTAATTCTGCATCGTTTATGACAGCTGAAATAAATGCGGCATATAATATGCATCTCTTTGGTTAAGTTAAATTACCTTTTAATGACCATTTAATGTCGCCCAAAGAGCACACCTAACTCGACAGCGGCTTGTTCCTCGCTAGACTTTTTTTATTTCTTCTTTTCTCTTCCTTCTTTGCTGCCTGCGGGGCTGCAACATGAACTGCTGCTTCCTAGATCGCATTCTCAATATCAACTCCTTCCAGAAAAGCTTAAATACAACAAGTATTACATGTTGTACATGGGAACACAAATAACAGTAAGGGATGTCGATCAGGAAGTATTCCGTGAATTTAAGGCAGAAGCGATAAAACGCGGTTTGACGTTAGGCTCTGCCCTTACTTTAGCCATGGAAAAATTCAGAGCTGAACTTGGAAGCAAGAAACAGAAGTTCACTTCTTTAACGCCAATCTCCTGGGGAAAAGGGACTGAACACAGCAGTGAAGAGATAGACCGCATCTTATACGGAGAATAATGGCAATTTTCATCGATGCAAGCATATTTATCTCTTATGATAATGAGAAAGATGTACACCATCAAAAAGCAGTAGGGATTTTCCTAGAGATTGAAAAAGGAAAGTTTGGGCAATGCTTCACTTCGGATTATATACTTAATGAAGTTGTCGGCGTAACTTTCAGGAAATGCGGAAAGGAACGGGCGGTAGCTCTGGGTGAGCACATTATGAACACAATATTTGTCCTTAATGTTGATGACCATATACTTAAAGAAAGCTGGAAATTATTTGTGAATAACCATTTACAGATTAGTTTAGTTGATTGCAGCAGTGTAGCTGTCGCAAAAATGACCAATACTAAATTTATCGCTACTTTTGATAAAGAGTTCAAAAAACTGAAGGATATAAGCATCATTGATTGATGAATTTTTCCAAACTATTACCGCAATCTTTAAAAATCAAATATCTTCATAGCCCGTTATGACCCAGAAGAGCGCTGAGGAACTGGCAAAGAAGCAGCGAGAGATCTCCATAGCTGAATTCTTTGAGAAAAATAGGCACTTATTAGGATTTGACAATCCCAGAAGGGCGCTGATGACCGCAGTTAAGGAAGCGGTAGACAACGCTCTAGACGCCTGTGAGGAAGCCAGGATCCTGCCCGAAATTAATATTGAGCTCATCCAGTTAAGTGAAACCAGGTTCCGCATGATCGTAGAAGACAACGGTCCAGGAATCGTAAAAAAACAGATACCTAACATTTTTGCCAGATTATTATATGGCTCAAAATTTCACAAGATGTCTGCTACCAGGTGGCAGCAGGTCATATGCATTT
>CAYHKV010000038.1:0-8214 GCA_964357125.1 uncultured Methanosarcinales archaeon
GGTAACGGACATGAGCTAATAGTTCATCCGGCAATCCGTTTGAAACTACGCAATATCTTCCGCCATCTTCGATGCCGGCGTACTGCGTTCCCGTAACATGATTCCTGCATTGCTCCGTCCTAGAGGTTATCGAATGAGGCACTTCATTAGCGATGATGTTTTCATCTATGAGATCTTTAATGGAATATATAGAAGTTGCCTTGGGGATGAAATGGATATGCGCATGCTGGACCGTGCCGCAATTGCCGTATTCTACCATAAAAGGAGCGGAAAATTTTGATGACACTTCCGCGATAATTTTCTGCTTGGCCTGCTGGAGATCCGGTTCGAGGCGCAGGGGAAGATCGGCAAACGAATCATAATGCGCTTTAGTGATAAGCATGACATGGCCGGGGGTAACAATACCAAAACCGACCTTGACAAAAAAGTGTTCCGTCTCGTAAAGAACATCATCTTTTATCTTATCGTACTGGCAGAATAGGTCCATCTTAGTATTTTGCAGGAACTGTATTTATAAAGCTTTTTCTGAAGGCTGAAGATATTCCACAATCATTATAAAGCGACTTCTGGAATATCGTTTCATGAAGGTCCTGTTCATATCCGAATATTACCCGCCTAAGATAATGGGCGGCGGAGAGATAAACTTAGAGACAATAGCTCAGGCTCTGGCCAAGAAAAAAGTTGAAGTATATGTGCTTACTTCTTATCATGAAGGATTGGAAAAAAAAGAAACCAAAGATGGAGTTACTATCCTGCGGAAACTGAAAACAGGAAACAACCCCCACCAATTAGCCGAGAATGTTAAAAGATCATTCCATTTTCCAAAATCAATTGTCACGGAAGCCAAAGAACTCCTGCAGAAAGAAAAGATCGATGCCATCCATTTCATAGGCGCAAGCATCATCGCGGCGCCAAAATTAAAAGATTGCGGGATCCCTTTATTTGCTACTATAGAAAGCTATCCCACCCTATGCCCTAAAGGCGACCGCATATACCACGGAAAAAAAGAATGCAAGATAAAATGCTCTTTCTTGGAATTCAGGCCCTGCCAGTCCGATTCTGAAGAGATAGGAAAGATGAAGAACCGATGGTATCTGAAATATAATCTTCCTGCGATCTCATATGTTTATAATCATTATCGCCTATTGAATGAAGCTCTTAAGCACTGCCATCTTATCGCCATAAGTGAATATGTGCAGGGATTATTGCGGCAGCAGGGGCATGAAAGCGTGGTAATACCAAATGCTTTAGACATTGAAGCTTTCACAAGACCGATAAAGAATGAACCTAAGAAAAATGAAAAAGTAAAACTTCTCTACTTGGGCTCATTGATACATTCAAAAGGCCCGCAGATATTATTAGAAGCTATCCGGGGATTGGATGTGGAATGCCGATTATACGGTGAAGGGATACTGAAAGAAGAGCTGCAGCAAGCCATACAGAAATATCAGTTAGATGCGCAGATCTATCCACAAGTTCAGTATGCTGAAGTGCCTTCTTTATACGCTCAGGCAGATATCGTAGTGTTCCCTTCTCTGTGGCCGGAACCGTTCGGCAGGATAGCTATCGAATCTATGGCCGCAGGAAAGCCGATAATAGGTTCTGCAATCGGCGCGATCAAGGAGATGGTCACTTCCGGAACCGGAATCTTGACCGATCCAGGAGATGTGCAGCAATTACGGGAAGCTATTGAACTGCTGATGCATAATGAAAAATTACGGCAGGAGATGGGCAAGAACGGAAGAAAAGCAGTCAAGGAATCATATGCGGAAGAGAAAGTTATCGAGAAGTTGATAGGCGTTTATGTTGAGCGGTCATAATATTTTAGGACATCTTTGCCAGACCATGGTTTTGCGTCTTTCATCGAATATCCTAATTTTAGGACGTAAGATTTTAGTATATCTAACGACGGCGCTTCAATCTCTAAAAAAGTAGGTATGCCGGGAAGCGTATCTAATTCAAAATGAACTGCCCCTATTGAATATGAAATCCTGTATTTTTGGGCGGACTTTACTTCTTTTAATCCCAGCTTCTTTAAGATAGCCTGTGTCAGATCAAAATCATCAACAATCACTTCTAATTCGTCCATGACTTTAGCATCGGTCTGGGTTATCTTTTCCTTAAAGGTCAGTTCAGATTTTTCTCCTTTTTTTCTTAAGCGAAGAAGCCTTCCCTTGCCGGAGAGAGATCGATCTTCATAGTCATAATAAATCGCAGACATCTCGCCTTCAAAGGTTTTCTTTGCGCCAAGCTTTTCTAGCTTACTGATGGTGCTTGGCAGATCAATTTCCAATATTTTTATTTCAATCTCTCTCATGATAGTATAACTCTTTCTTGGAACTTATCCCAGCACTTTGATATCAAAGCACACCCTAAAAGTTCCCGGCGAAAACTGCCCGCATTTCACTTTTCGCAGTATTTTTATTCGGTATCCTAATTTAGTACAGATATCTCTTACTTTTTTAGCATGCGCAGGAATATCTTTCTCTTCCAGGAAGGCGTAAAGATGGATCATACCTCCTTTTTTTATCTTTAACAGGGCCAGATCAAGAAACTGTTCTCCTGTTTTTGGAAGAGGCATGGCGATGCGGTCAAATTTCATCTTCAACGGAGGAACTTTGTGCCTTACATCTCCATGGATGATTGATACTTTATCCTGCAGATTGTTTAACTGTACATTTTCCACTGCGTAATTGTGAGCTAAGGGATTCAGTTCTACCCCGTAGATATGTTTAGCTTGGGAATTTTTGGCCAATACTAAGGGATAAGGAGCTGCGCCGGAAAACATAACTAAGACTGATTCTCCTGGTTTTATGAGCTTAGCTATCCTCAAACGTTCATTGCCGCTGCGGGCAGAGAAATAAGTCTTTTCCAGATGCAGTTTTATCTCAATGCCGTTTTCATGATGCACGGTCTCTTTAGTTTTCTTTCCGGCAAGTATAGTCACTTTTCTAGTCCTAAAAGTTCCGGTATGGATATCGCTTTTCTTTACAACCGTTGATATCTGCTTATTCGCTTTGAGATATGCTTCGGCGATAAACTTTTCTTTTTTCTTAAATTCATCTGGTATCTCTAAGATAAGTATGTTACCGACTACTTCCTGGCTTTTGGGAAGATCTTCTAATTCTTTGGCGGTAAGCTTCTGTTTTAATATCTCTTCTGCGGTAATATTCCTCTGCCTTTCGGGAAAAGAAAATTTAGTGTTGACTATCTTGGCGTTTGATAAAATTATTTTTTTAGTGACCGGGAAATAGATATGGTCCAGTTCCTTGACAGGAAGATAATCCGGATGTATCAGTTCTTTTTTGACCAGAAATTCCTTTACTTTCTGGGCGTTTCTAAGTTCGGTGTAAGCTGCTAACATGAGTATCTAGAAAGGGCGAGAGGTTTATAAAATTATTCCATTATTAACTTCTTCCAATTCTCTTTATAATGCGCATATTTCGCATCAAATTCTTCTTTAGGCGTCAAAGGAACATTCAACTTCTGCAAAGCTGCTTTCAATGACTGCAAGGCTTCTTCTTTTTCCTGTTCAGAGGACATCTTCTCTAATTCGATGATATATCCGTACCCTTTAGTATGATCCAGCATGACGCTTATTCCCTGCCAATCAAACACCGCCCTTTTCCTGAACCATTTGATGCTGACATCATATCCTAAGCTTAAAAACAGTTTCTCCAGCGTCTCAAAATATTCCGTATCAAACCTAATCTCTATTTCTTCACGCTGTTCATCATGCAACTTACCTTTTTTCAGCCAGATTTTAGAATAAGCGCTATTGCGTTGGATACGCAAGTCCTGTTCAGCATTAAAATAATAAGTTTCCTGGGAATCTTCATCTATGAATTCAGCATGTTCTTTGAAAAATTCCAATAGTTCTTCGTACTTCTCCTGAGAGATAAAACTGCGTATTTCCACTTCTATGGTTTTCATAGTTTTATTTTTTTATATATCTTTTCAGTAAAGCTGATAACTTTTTCTGCATATTCCGCATCAAATCTTTTACCGTAATATAATATCCCATTCCTGAAATATCTCAATTGGTCTAAAAAAATTATTTGCGTTTCATTGAATCCCAGCTTTCTGGTGAATGACACTTCCGCTTCATGCGCTCCCTGGCCGGAGCTGGTATAGCCGCCCTCAAACATCCTTGCCCTTATCACGAGCATCAAAATATTATAGCAGTATTCTATGTAATCATTAGAATTATCATCTTTGATGCCCATTTTCTTAAGTATCTCTTGCAAAGAGCGATATTTTCTCTCTGCTTCAAGAATAAGGCTTTTTGCCCTCTCCCCATCAAGAGTTATCTTCTTTACAGTGCCATCTTCTATGAATTCTTCAAATGGTTTCAGCGCTCTCATAGTTCAACACTTCCATGCAAAACAATGCCGTTCAAAATATTATTTTTAAGGTGTTTGTGTATTTCTCCAAAAGAAGGATAAAAATTGACATTGATTTTTCGGTTTAGGATTTTTTCATATATTTCAAGCTTGAGCAATCTATCCTTTCTGCCTATCACCGCAATATCAATATCTGATGTCCTAGTGTCTTCCCCCCTAGAATAGCTTCCGAACATAATCACCGCAGCCCCCGCAAGCAGCTCCCCCAAGTATACAGAGAGCCCGGAAACATAGATGTTCTTTAAATTTTCAGCCCTCTTTAGCTTTACTGCTTTTTGTTCATCCCGATTGAAGGAAACAAAATTTATGGTCTTGGTCTTCTCAATTTTTACAAGGTCTTTCTGCAGCAATGCCTTTAATGATTTGCCGACGGCGGTAGGAGATACCTTAAGTGATTGGGCTATTTCTCTTTGGCTCAGTTTTTCTCCCGCCTTTATGCACAGCAGAGAGAATATATTTTGTCCTAGAGCGGTAAACTTTAGTTCATATGTGTCCATTTTAGTTCATATGTGTGCTCTTTAGTTTATATAACTTTCGGTTTGGAAAGCCAAAGATTTCAAAAAAAGTTCTTCAATCCTTTTTGGGAAAGCTCTTTCTGGGCTTCTTTGATCTTCTCGATCTTGGTCCTGACCCGCTCTTCGCTGAAATCGTGCTCTTCTACCAATAATTTAAGCAGTTTGTTTTCGTCGATCTTTTTCCATCCCAAAGAATAATCATCTGTGACCGGAATATGTTTTATGGTGTCAAAGACTTTTTTCCAGGCAAGGTCAGGGTAATGCTTTTCCCATTCTACTATTTGGAATATCTTTTCAAAATCCTTTCCGTGCTCTTTCAGTAATTTTAATCCGGTCTTCGGGCCGATGCCTTTTACGCCTCCCGGATTGTAATCAGTCCCTACTAAGATAGCCAATACTATCAACTGGTCTAGATCCAATTTCAGATGTTCTAATACTTCTTTAAGCAAAATAATTTCCGGATTTACTTTAGTATAAGCCAAAGTTCCGGCTTTCTTGCGCCTTCCTTCTACCGATAGGTTCCTGACCAATACCGGACAGCCAAAGATAAGATTATCGTAATCCTGGCTCACGGATGCATAAGCATCGCCATTCTTGACCATATGAGCAGTCTGCGCTTCCCCTTCAGAAGGCGCCTGTACGATAGGAAGCCCTAATGCAGTTATGACTTGGATAGCATCTTCCCTCATCTCTCTGGTCAGCACAGCAGTCCTGGAAGCGAACTTGCGCATCTCCGGCAGATTATCCTGCTGTTCAGCTTCTTTCATCTTGAGGAAGGCTTCTTTCTTTATCTGCGCCCTTTTTTCCCAGGTCTTCTGCTTTATCTCAGGAGCTTTTCCGTCAAATACAAAGACTAATTTCAATCCCTGTTCCATCAAAGTAGTTGTTCTACTGAACAATCCTATCAAGTGCGAAGTGACGTGCCCTTTCTTGTCAGTCAGCGGAGTGCCGTCAGGAGAACGGATAGTAGTGAGAAATTGATATAATAGGTTCATGGAGTCTATCGCCAGAACTTTCCCATGAAGATCGCTGATGGAAATCTCTTTTTTCACTACCAGATCCTTGAAGTTTAAGCCCATCTTATCTCTCCAGCTTTTTTATGATGGCATTTTGGAAGGTGTCTGTTGCTAACATCTCCTGTGCTTTTTTATTGAGTTCATCAGTATAAAGGAATAATAATGGCAGTTTTTTTATCTGCGCTTCCATGTAAGCGGAAGAAATATCGCCTTCGTCGCATTTGGCTTTCTTTTTGACTTTGCAGAAATAAGTCAATTTACCGACCACAGAAGGGACTTTCAGCAGCAAGTTCAGTTCATTGTTCTTGCGGATTATTTCCTGTTCGGAGATGGTTATTCCCTGTTCGGCAAGAAATTGCTCCAGTAAAGATGAAAGGTGATCTGCGCCAGAAGAAGAAACTTTTTTGTAAGCGCGTTTTGGTCTGGGTATCTTTTCTTTTGAAGGGGCAGTTTTATTTTCTTCCTGCTGTATCGGAATCAATACCGGAGTCTGCAGCGGAGAGGGAGTTGATATCTGCTCTTCAAATACTTGAGGCAAGGACTGCTGCTGCTCTGCGGGTTTCTGTTCAGGCATCTTTGGCTCTTCCTGCAAAGGAGCAGAAGCGAACAGTACCGATTTGATAAGATTATTAGTCTCTTCTTCTGACAAAGTATGCCATTTCCAGAATAATTCGCGGTTTCCTGAAACTGTGACATGCAGAGGAATAGCGAAATCATGCAATGAACGCAAAGCTACTTTTGATAATAGATCTAAGGTGCTTTCACGGAGAACTTTTTTCTGTCTTAATTGCTCCAGCGCCTGGAAATCTTTTGGATTAAGATTTCCTGCTGCAAAGTGATATAGCTGGCTTTCCTGTCCGGGAAGATAATATAACGGCGACCCTCCTACTTTAAGGTTAGAAATTTTTACTTTTCCCTGCGCAGCCAGATCAGAAAGATATGCGGAAGCGATAAGTATCTCGTTGTTGATATTTTTAGCTACTTTTGACGGAAGAGTCGGGCCTACTATGCGTAAAAAATGGATTATCTTGTCCTGGTCAAGCATATAGGTTTATGGGAAAAGTTGATTTATATAGTTTTCTTTACTTCAGACTTGTTCAGAATTAAAGCCTTACGGTCTGGTCCAGCTGACCTGATAATAGGTAACATCATTCTCGTCATCTACGATAGCCAGTAAAAGACGTTTTTTTGTGCTGTGGGCTACCCGGTTCTTGGCACTGAACTCGTGCCAGGTAAAGACGCTGGCTTCGTGCACCGGAAAGACTATCCATTTAGCGTGATCCTCTCCCGGTTTTACTCCCCGGTCATATACCCTGAAATCTGCGCCGAATTTTAAGGCAGTCTTGATTATATAGCCGCGGTTTCTCATGTCCCTGAAAACTAAGTATCTTATCCAGAAGTTTGGCTCTACCTTGCGCGCTTTCTTTAAGTAAGATTCAAAGACTAAAACCTTGCCGCCCTCATTCCTGACGATCAATCTATCTCTCTCTAATAAGTACAGAGCTTCCAATAGAGATAGTTCAACTTTTCCACTTTCATTTAAGGTTCCGTATCGGGACTGATTGAATAATTCCCTAGCGTCGTCAGAAGATTCAGTGATAACTCGTTCGCCGGTGAATATGCCCAGTACAGGGTTCTTTTTCTTTTTCTCTGTGGAAGTTTCAGTTTCTGTAGGTGTTATGATGTTTTCAACGCTAACGGCTTTCACCGTTGACGCTGCTGCTTCAACAGAGGCTTTTTTCTTAGCCATGAATTCTTTTTAGATTAGCTCTTTTTAAAGCTTTCCCATGGATTCCGCCCAGCTCCACCAAGACTCTTTTCCGAGAATGATATGGTCTAATAGCTGGATGCCTAACATCTTTCCGGTCTTGGAAAGCAGTTTTGTGACTTCCATATCTTCTGCTGAAGGCTCAGGATTTCCTGAAGGATGATTATGCAAGATAATTATTGAATTAGCGAGATGCTTGATAGCGCCGTGGAACACTTCTCGGGGATGCACTAAAGAAGAGTTTAAAGTTCCTACAGAGATGGTCTCTTCTGCTATGATATTGTTTTTAGTGTCTAAGTAGACAGCCATGAACTTTTCTTTCTGGAGATGCATTGTTTTAGGAAGATAATATTCTGCCACGTCTTTAGCGCAGCTTATCTTGGTGGTTTCTGTAGAACCAGTCCTTTTACATAATTCAAACAAAGCGATGATCTGCGAGGCCCTGGCATTTCCGATGCCGTACTGCTGCTGCAATTGCTGTAAAGAGCAGTTTGATAGGTTTTTGAGGCCGT
>CAYHKV010000039.1:0-8197 GCA_964357125.1 uncultured Methanosarcinales archaeon
GCAGATCCAGGCAACCAGCCTTTCCACGCCCATGCCGAAGCCGCCGTGAGGAACAGAACCATATCTTCTGGTATCAAGATAAAATTCATATTGTGAAGGGTCTTCTCCCTGAGCAGCCAAACGTTTCTTGATCTTCTCCAGATCGTGCTCGCGATGAGAGCCGCCGACAATCTCGCCGTATCCTTCCGGAGCTAGTACGTCGCAGCCCTGCACCACTTTTGGATTTTCAGGATCTTCAGTCATGTAAAATGCCTTGACCACTTTTGGATAATGTGTTACTATAACCGGAACATCATATAACTTGGTTAATTTTTCTTCTTCTATAGTGCGTAAGTCTTTTCCCCACTGCACTTTCATCTTGCATTTCTTGTCGAGTATCTGCAAAGCTTCATCGTAAGTCATGCGCACGAATGGTTTTTTCAAAGCAGGCTCTATCAATTTAGCATCACGTTCAAGCAATGCCAATTCCGCTTTGTTGTTTTCCAATACTTTTTTTATTACGTGCTTGATCAATCCTTCTGCGTAATCTTGTATGTCTTTGAATTCAGCCCAGGCCACTTCCATCTCTGCATGCCAGTATTCGGTCAGATGCCTGGAGGTCTTGCTTTTTTCTGCGCGAAAACTAGGAGAGATAGTATAGATCTTTTCCAAGGCGAAGATCGCAGGTTCAGCATATAACTGCCAGGTCTGCCCCAAGAACACATCTTTCTGCCCAAAGTAATCTACGCTGAACAGCTCCGCGCCGCCTTCGCATTGTACTGCCTGGAAGATAGGAGAATGATATTCATAAAAACCATGGCTGCGGAAATACTCATGTATGGCCGCGAATACGGTGCTTCTTATCTTAAGTATGGAAGTCATCTTGCGGCTCCTTAGCCATAGATGCCTGTTATCAGCCAGAAATTCAGTCGACTGATCTTTAGTGATGGGATAATTCTCACTTATGCCGATGATCTCAAATTCTTTTACTTGGATCTCATAACCTGTAGGGGCGCGTTCATCTTTTTTTATCTCGCCGACCACATGCAGGGAAGCTTCTACCTGAAGGCGGTCGATCTCCTGCCATCTGGATCCAAAGTCTTCTTTCTGGAAAACGCATTGGATAATGTCAGAAGAATCGCGCAGGACTACGAATTTTAATTTATTGCTGCCCCTTTCGCGATGCACCCAGCCTCTTACCGCTACTTTGCCGGAACCTTTCTCCATAGCTTCCTTTATCGATAGGTATGTTACCATGATAATGCTGAAAAAGAGAGTGGTATAAAAATGTTTTCGTATTTGGGCTTTGTCCTAAAGGCCGCCCGCCTGGCCAAGAAGTCGCCAAGCCCAGCGATACTTTAGCTAAGGTTAAGATGCTTTTTCCTTCGGGACACAACGAGAAAAAGACGATGGCAACGGCCAGGGCGGCTTTTTCTTTCATTCTAGACAAGCCCCATATTTGATCATCCACACGAACAGAAAGATATTTAAATGATCTGATCGCCGTGAAGGACATGAAAGATGAGATATATTTGGAAGGGTTGGTATTGCATTCTCCAGACATCGATGCTCTTAGGGCATTTTATGAAGCTCTGCTGGGAATTAAATTCAACGAAAAAAAACACGAAGATGGTAGAAGACATTATTTAGGCCAGCATGGCGATGGGGTATTTATAGATCTGTATCCCAGCAGAGAAGCATCTAGATCCCCCCATCTGATAATGAACGTCTCAGACTTGGAAGGGATGCTGAAAAGAGTAAGCGCGTTCACACAAAATAAAGTAGAACCCATACCACCTCTTGGCGCCATGATATGCGATCCTGACGGAAGGCTTATCTATCTGCATAGAAGAAGCTGAGGATTTATTTTTCAGTTATTTTTCTAATCGAACCATCATCTGTTCCAAAGTTTCGTAACTAATTGGCAGGAAGACTCTTTTTCTTCCCCTTTCGGTGTATTCGTGTTTTATTCCCGATGGAGTGTACGATAACGGCATAGCCATGCAATTGATCTGTTTTCTTCTTCTGAGTACGCCTTCTTTCTTCATGCGCGGATTTTTTATCTCATAATCTCTTCCGCGATAATTTACAATAGTGCCGTCAAAAAGGAACCGGTAACCTGTTTTTACAGCATCGACCTCTTTTACCCGCCATCTGACTATCTGCAAAGGTGATGTTTTTTCAAATTCGGCGGCGGTCCTGTATTTAGGATTGATTTTAGCAAGATGCCCGAATAGATCAGCGGCGTTGAAGAACTCTGATTCTGATAGAGAACGAGGAAAATCATATCTTTTTCCACTAAACTTTACAGCATCGGCTATCAGATCGCGGGTAAAATATACCGCATCGATATCAGCCAGATTTTCCGTAGCAAGTATGGGGCTTACTTCTCCTCTTTTTTTTCCAGTGACCTTTTCAATAACTTTATCGCTTAGACTGTGGCTTATGCTAGCTGCTTCTTCTGAAGAAATGCCCAGTTCAACCCGAAGCTCATCCAGATCCACTTTTTTTTCTGGAAGAGTAGAGACTAATAGGTAATGTTCCTTGCCGCCACGCAGATAAGAAAATAAGATAGTCTTTACCATGCTTACATCCTTTGACGTTATCCCGCATTCCTTAGCAAAGAGTTCCCTGAAGTTGATTATTTTCCATAAGTTTTCTTTTTCCCGGCAGGTGCTGGTGTCGGCATAATATCTTACCACCATGCCGTCTAGTGAAGGAGGCTCTGGCTGGGAGAAAGCTGGAGCTAGACATAATGATAGCTTTTCCTTTCCTAAAAATGAATATCCCCTTTCTAGATCCGAATACATACTGGGTTTTAACTGGATGCTTTTTAAAAGATTATTCCTTAATTTACGGGAAATATTACCAAAAAGACGAAATATTTATATAAAAATAGAACATTTGTTCCATAATTATGGTAAAATTAGACGACAAGGACTTAAAGATATTGGAAGTGTTGAAGGAACACGCTGATTACGCGACAAGGCAGATCGCCAAAAAGACGGGACTGCCCATAACTACCGTCCATAACCGGGTGTCAAAACTAAAAAAAGAAAAGATAATCAAGCGGTTTACGATCGAAGTAGACCATCATCTGCTGCAAGAAGGATTCAGGGCTTATGTGTTAGTGTCTGTAAATCTTTCCCTGCTGAAAGAAAAAAAGAAATCGCAATACGACGTAGCTAAGGAAATCAGCCAATTTCATTTTGTAGAACGGGCAGACATAGTATCTGGAGGAACAGATATAGTAGCTCAAGTAAGGGTCAAAGACGTAGCTGAATTTGATCAGGTATTATTGACCAAGATGCAGAGAGTTGAAGGCATCGAGAAGACCCAGTCGCTGATAGTTATACATGAAGAATAGGGGTTTGATATTTCTTAATATTATTCTTTCATATACGGCTCGCATATTTTCCAGGCAAGATGGATATTATCTCTGGCCTCATACAATCTTTCAGCAGCAGCGTACAATTCCGCCGCTAAGTTTACCCTGCCGCGGCCTTTGTCGGCATCAGCCTGTCTTTTTAGGTCATCAGCAAGTTTTTCGATGAAAGAAGCAGTCTGGTCATAGGTCATGTTGCCGACTTCCCGAGCTAATCGCTCCAATGAATCTTCATAACCTTTTACAGTCTTGGGATGATTTGCCATGAATAAAACAAATGCAGGGTTATAATCTCACTGCATGGTATACAATATCCTATCTAAGTTATGTATCAAGCTGGTCAATCGCTGCAATCGGGTCAAGACTTTGTTTAATCCCGGCACTTTCAATACATCTTCTTCCCAGAGATCAAGCTCCTGGTCAAAACCACGTTTCATCTCCGCTACCTTGAAAGCCAGTTCGGTATCTTTGTTATATACCGATTTCATGGTGCTTAGATAATAGTCATTCATCTTCTGAAGGAACTGCTGCAGTTTTGCCTGCTGCGGTGGATTCAATTTAAGATTTCTGGCGTGCCTGACCGTCCTTCTGATCTCATCGGCGATAGCTTCTATGTAAAATCCGATGAAATGGATGCGCAAAAGATCATTTCCAGATAATTTAAAATTCTTCAAAGCTTTCATGGGATTCTTAAGATGATATAAAACTGAACGATACAATAAGAAATAAAGCCTATTTACATCGTTATCGCGCTCATTAAGGCTTTCGTAAGTATCTTCTATGAAGATCTGCTGGGCTTCTTTCATCATGGTTCTGGTAACTAAGGCCATCTTTCGGATCAATTCTTCAACAGACACAGAGTCCATATTAAGGAAATCTTTAGCTACTATGGTATCGGAAGTCTGTTCCATGATCTCCAAAGCTATAAGCGATTGGACTATATGCTGCAGTTCCTTGACCTTGTTCTTGATCTCCTTGCCTCTTAAGACAATACGCGGATAATTCTGGATGTAAGTAGAATATACTTCCCGTTCTATGGTAAATTCGCTTTTACCATCTACATAGATTATCTTTTCCCGTTCTTCGCCTTTTTCATCAGTCTCTTTCTTACTTAGAAGAAGATTTGGACCATTTTCCTGCAGATAAATGAAGTCACCTTTTTTAAGGTCGTTCTGGCCTATCCACGCCTTCGGAAGAGAAACTACAAAACTGCTTTTACCAAAAGAAATCAAGCGACGATATTCCATTTTAAATCTCCCCCATATCCCAACTTCCCAAAACATATGCTTTTGGAAAGGCAGTACTAATGAATATATAGTATTATGAAAATGTATTTATATTTAAATGTTGTGAGGTTTTATTAAAATTATAAAAATATTAAAAAAACATAAGAGGTGTTAGTATGAGCTATAAATTAGATTTATCTTCTCTAGTGATGGCAGCTGCATTATCCGGATGCGGCCTGTACGCAGTGCAGGGGAACGCGCAAAAAGACAATATACCTACAAAAGCAAGGACGGAAATTTGGAATTCCGCAGTAAATATAGAGGTTGATGTAATATGGACTGTAAAGGACGGCCCATTTAAAGGAACCTCTGCTGTGCCCAAAGGCATCAGAGGTTCAGGATTAGCAGTATATGATGATGAAAGCGACAAATCTTATGTGCTCACTGCCGCGCATGTATTTTTGCCTGAAGATGAAGAAGATTATTCTTTACAGATCGGAAATATCTATGTCAGCGGAAAACCGGCAAAAGTAGTAAAGACTAACGAAACTTTTGATTTGGGATTGTTAGTAGTTGAAGAAGTGCTGCCCTACCATTTTTCAGGAAAAATGGCTAAAGAAGTAAATATCGGAGACCTGATCGCCGGGGCAGGATTTCCAAGAGGGGAAGAAAAAACTTATTTTACCGGATTTATCGCATCAGAAGATCCAGGCGAAGGGATAAGATCCGACATATACCAAATATTTGGAGTACCAGAATTTGTAGTCACTAACATGAACATATCGCCAGGCAATTCGGGAGGAGGAGTATTCGTATTCAATAATTCAGGGCCGCAGCTTGCAGGCTTAGTCCATGTCAGGTATCCAAGAAAAGAGGGCCTTAAGGGAATCTCGCCGGTAGAAGTGTTAAGCGGATTTGTCAAACATACATCTATCGAAGATGAGTTACTGGAATAAGCCGCTGCCCAGGCACGTACTTATCCAAAGAGAGAAAAGCTTATTAAGCGAAGGGTGAAGGAATCATACAACGTGAATGACAGCAGGAAAAACATCATCGTTGCTTTTTTCCTATCCCTTTCTATCTCTTTTTGGCGATCTTATATCATAATTAAATTACGGGGGGCACAAATATGAGAAGTAGAAAACTAGAAGCAATGATATTGTTAGGGGCAGCCGCAGTAGCCGGCTGTTCTTCAGCGCCTTATACACAGATACAGGCAGCTTACGGCAAAGGGGAATATTTTCCTGAAACCGGAAACATAAGCCTTATCTGCGGAAGAGCAAGAGTAGGGGGAAAAGCAGCTGACTATGCTGAATTCAGGTTAGGCGCAGATGTCTGTTTCGCAAAACTTCCGGATAAAGTTACCCAAGATACATTTTCCATAGATTTGGGGCCTATTTTTGGCAAGAAAGAAGCGGTCATAGATGGAATAACCACTGAAAGAAGAGTAAGCATAAGCGTACCGGTAGAATATGACGTCAAGATATTTGAAGCGAATATCCCTTCCGATGCGCCAGAGGAGTTAGGATTGAGAGTCCCCGGATATCATGATGTGGAACTGCATCTTATCACCGGGGTAGGATACACGATCGATGTTACCACAAAAAAGATGGATTATACCTCCGGCGACAATGCCATCAGCAGCCTTCCTGGCGTCGATATAGATGGGAATTTTTATTTAGAGCCGGGTTTAGAATTATTATTGTTTGGAAGGATACCCGTAGGGACAAGCATACGCTTAAACCAAGGCAAGGATGGGGATGCGAACAATAATTATTTTTTTTCAGGAGGGGGTAGGATACAGTGGTAAGATGATATAACTTCAAAAAAAATAGTTTAAAAAATAGAGGTGATGTGGTGTGGCAAAGTTTAAACCTAAGACGTATGTAATTACTTCAGCGCAATATGATGGGATAGCGCACAAAGAATTTTTTGCTGCGCTGCAGACTTACTGCAGGGAACGTGATGCAGAATTGCTCATCCTTCCCATGGCCGGAAAAAACATACAGGAAGAAGATCTTGATCCTATTATCGCCGCTCACGAAGGGCTGACTTATTTAGAAAAAGATAGACGGCTGAATGATAAGATAAAAATAAGCAGTTATAACATCAGGCCGCAGCAGATAGATCCGGTGACTGGTTTAGGTAGATTCACCCAAAGCGATGTCACCACTCTTTTTGCCAGCCCAAAACAGCGCCTTAGGGTCATACCTAACAGCGCAGAAACATTGCCGAAAGTTCTTATGACTACCGGCGCAGTCACAAAGCCAAATTATAAAGGAGATAGGATCGGAAATATCGCTTTGAAAGATCATATGTATGGAGCGATAGTGGTAGAAGCTGTTGACCCCACCACATACCATTACCGCCAGCTGATAGCAAACAAGCAGAACGGGCAGTTTGTTGACCTCGGCGGAAAATACAAAAGCGACGGAACTGAATCCTGCGACCTCGAAGCACTAGTATTGGGAGATTGGCATACCGGAGACACTAATCCAAAAGTAAGGGAAGCCACTTACCAGATGATCCGTAAGCTTAAGCCAAAACGGATATTTCTCCATGATTTCTTCAACGGCCACAGCGTGAGCCATTGGGAAGAGAACAAGCATATCAGCAGAGCTATAGCCTATGCCCAAGGAAGAGCTTCTTTAGAAGAAGAGTTACGGGCAAACTCAAGAGAATTATTTTTATTACGCAGGGTTGCAGGTGAGAATGCTGAAATAGTCCGCGTCAAAGGGAATCATGATGAATTCTTAGACCGGTATCTGGAAGAAGAAAGATATATGCGAGAAGTCCATAATTGGCGTGTAGGACATGAATTAGCATTAGCCTGTTACGATCCACAGAACCCTAAACGCAGGATCAAAGATCCTCTTCAGGAAGGGCTGAAGTTATATGGAGGCATTCCCGATAAAGTTACTTTCCTGCAAAGAAACCAAGATTACAAATTTTTAGGATGGCAGTTAGGCGCCCATGGAGATAAAGGCGGCAACGGGGCAAGAGCTTCAGTTCTCAGCTTGGAAAATGCATACGGCAAAAGCATCACCGGGCATAGGCATACGCCGGAAATATTGAGAGGCGCAGTAGTAGTAGGTACAAGCACCCACCTTACCCTGCCTTATACTGACGGCCCCAGCAGCTGGATGAACACTCACGCCTTGCTGTGGTCTAACGGCAAAGTGCAGCTGATCAACATAATTGACGGAGAATGGAGAAAGCAGTAAGATAGCTGAAAGCTTTCCTGCCGAAAGCCAATCGTACCTATACCTAATATACAAAAAGTATATAATATAGCTTAGAGAATACAATTCAACTATTTGATGATCGTTAATAAGATGAGATACAGAAAACTTCTTTTTTCGACAGGGGCAGCTGCAGCCTTAGCCGGAACTCTGGCCGGAGGATATTATTGGGGCTTTAATGTTGCTGATAAAAACCGTAATGACGAAGAGACTAGCATGGGCGGCAGCTATATATCGCAGGAAAAGATACAGCAGGCCTATGATTCCAGTATTAAGCCCTGGAAATTTTTCACTTTAGAAAAAGAAGCTGAGTGGGTACTTAGTATATATGGCTCTGGTACGCTATTGGAAGACCGATCAACTCA
>CAYHKV010000040.1:0-8037 GCA_964357125.1 uncultured Methanosarcinales archaeon
CAGATGGATTAAAACCCAATTTCAAGGATATTAATGAAACAAGCTATATTCTATGATTGGCCATTTTATAAGAAGTAATTTTAACTACTGAAGCGATTTATTAATTTATTCATTATATTTTCATTAGAGAAGACTATATATTTCAATTTGTGGGCTGCTTCCAACACATCGCCGCCTTTTATCAATATCCCGTGCATAGCTCCTTTTCCCGTGCCTACCATTATTGAAGTCGGAGTAGCTAATCCTAAAGCGCAGGGGCAAGCAATCACTATTACTGCAACCGCAGCTAACATGGAGAATGATAAAGTAGCGTCCAGCAGGACATACCATGCTACGAATGTAGCGATAGCGATCAAAATTACGATAGGGACGAAGTATGCAGATACATTATCAGCAAATCGCTGTATAGGAGCCTTTCTTCCCTGAGCTTCTTCGATCAGCTTAACGATAC
Source organism: uncultured Methanosarcinales archaeon (assembly GCA_964357125.1). Classification (GTDB taxonomy): domain Archaea; phylum Nanobdellota; class Nanobdellia; order Woesearchaeales; family GW2011-AR9; genus JACPIL01. The sequence goes on from CAYHKV010000040.1 coordinate 452, forward strand.
GGGATAAGGTAGTTTCTGACCCTACTTTAGTGGCCTTAAAGGTGAATGCTCCCTGCTTGTTTATAGTCGATCCGATAACCTTGTCATTCTTTTTCTTTTCTACCGGCATGCTTTCTCCGGTGACTAAACTTTCATCTATAGATGAGCTGCCTTCAACGATAACTCCGTCTACAGGAACTTTTTCTCCAGGCTTTACTATCACTAAATCTCCTACAATCACCTGCTCTAAGGGTATCTTCAATTCTTTTCCTTTGCGTATGACGGTAGCAGTTTTTGCGCCCATCTTGGCAAGTTTTGCTATAGCCTGGCTGGTCTTTCCTTTAGCGACAGCTTCAAGATATTTTCCTAATAATACTAAAGCTATAAGTATAGCAGAGATCTCAAAATATTCCCCTCCTTCTTCGATGAACAAGACCGAGTATGCTGAAAAGAAATACGCGGCGCTGGTACCTATAGCGATCAACGAATCCATGTTGGCAGACCTATTTTTCAATGCCGCCCAGGTTCCGCGGTAAAAAGGAAAACCTATGTAAAATTGCACCGGGGTAGAAATGACCCACAAAATGTATTCTGAATAAGGAAGGGATGAAAAGAACATGCTGATCATCAAAGCCGGAAATGCGAATACTGCGCTGATAAGCACTTTAAACCGCAGCTGCTGAAGCTCTTTCTTACGCAGCTTCTCTTCATGGCCGAAACTTTCCGCGCCTAATACTTCGGCATTATAGCCTTTCTTTTGGACTGCCTTGATGAAAGAATCTTCCTGTACCGCCTTAGGATCGTAAGTTATGGTAGCCTTCTCGGTGGAATAGTTTACTAACGCAGATTTCACGCCATCAACTTTTTGCAAAGCCTTAGTCAATATGGTGCTGCAGCTGGCGCAGTGCATGCCCGATATTTTTAAAGTCGAAGTTTTCATCTCAACAGTGTTTTTCATGGTTTCCCTCCGTCAATTTACAGCAGTATTCAGTCACATGAGAATCTATCATTTTCACTAATGGCTTGATAGTTTTCTGATTCAGAGAATAATATACGTTCTTTCCCTTGCGCTCTGCGAAGACCATGCCGCATGTTTCTAAGCGTTTAAGATTATGAGAGACCATGGTCTGCTCAAAACCGGTATGCACGCACAGCTCGGTAACGTTCTTGCTGCCTTCCTGCAGGGAAAGGATTATCTGCAGGCGGTTAGGATTAGCTAACGAGGTGAAAAATATCTCATATACCGGCAGTTGATGTTTCATATATGATGAAAATAACATATGATTTATAAATCTTATGTGTCTGGAATGGATATGCTAAAAAATAACTGATAAAAAAAATAATAAAAAAATAGTTAAATCCAATTGCGCTTCTTACAATGCCCAACACACTTATTGTAAACCCAGGCATAGAATGCGCCTGCTAAATAAGCGGCTATGACCACACTTATAAGCCCCACTATAAAATTAACAAAGGTAATCTGCGGCGCCACATAGATTTTTGTAAGATCAATCGCATGAAACCAATTGCTAAAGAAATTTACAGTTTGGGCGGGCCATAGAGCTACCAAAGCGGCGCAAAGAGCATACACTAATCCTGCTGTCAGCCCAAATGAAAGCCCAGTCGGATGCACATAATGTAATGTTGTATCTGAGGTTGTTTTTTTCATTTTTACCCCTATTGGTTCTTGTTGTTGATATCCAGCAATTGATGCCATAAACACCAGCCTAAGAAGCTTTCTGCCAAAGCGATCCATGCTACGATAGCGATAACCCAATTAACAGCTAATAAGCTGGATTGTGGCGCCCATGGACTAAGCCACCAAAACGCCAGCGCGAACCTTAACGTCCTATCTAATTTTCCTAAATTTTGTTTCATTTTTTATTACCTCTTTTTGTTTATGCCTTTTTCTACAACGGCTTTACAGTATTTATCCATATGTTTGTCGATGATCACCATCAGCGGTTCGATGGTTTCTTCATTTAATGAATAATCCCTGAATTTACCTTGTTTCTCTACGTCAACAAAACCGCATTTTTTTAATCTTTGAAGATCATGGGAAAGGTTAGTCCGTTCTAATCTAAGTTGATGCTGGATCTGAGAAACATTTTGAGGGCCTTTTCTAAGAAGATTGATTATCCTCAATCTGCTATGGCTGGTCAATGTGCCAAAAAACAATTTGTATGCTTGATACGCCATTTTGTCCCCCATCAATGCTTGGTGTATCTTAGTAAATGTGTCTTTTTTGAACATGTGTATTAATATATCACTTGTTATTTATAAATCTTATGATTAGAATTTAATGACCTTATCAGAGGAGAGAGGTATTATCACAAAGAGCGATAAAGAAGGTTGGATTAAAAAGATTTCTTCTTAGAAGCCCATTCAATGCTCGATCACATATATCTTAAATCTGGGCTTTTCCAAAGCTGCTGAAGGCAAATCTTCCTGATTTTCTGGATCTGCCGCAGGCTCAGCATCCCCCAAACTCAGCTTATCAGCAGCAACATCTACTGCCCATTCTTTCGAAATAGTATTGTACCCATCGCTCACGGAAACAGATATTTTCTTACTTCCCGGAACCATAAATGTCCTTTGCACTGAATTTGTTCCTACTAGCATATCTTTGGAATCAAATTCCCAAGTGTAGGTCAAATTATCCCCATCTTCATCAGCAGCAGTGACATTGAACAATACCGGCTGCTGCACTAAGGCAGTTACTGTTCCGGATGGAATATAATCTAGTATCGCAGGTTTTTTATTGACATCCTTTACTATGATCTTGACCGGATGGCGCACTTCAAATTCTCCGTCAGACACAATAAAATTTATCCATCTTACTGCTTCTGAACCGCTGAACTTGCGGTTTAAGAAATCGTTCTCTTGTATCAAGCCGCTAAACAGATCATTTTCCTCAGCCATAACTTCTCTAAAGCCGGGCTTCCATGAAAAAGTGCCATTTGCTAACATAGAACCGTCAGGCATATCTTCTGCTGTGATGCTTAAATTATCGCCATCAGGATCTATAGCAGCCACTGCCAATGAAAATTCCTGCCCTTCTAGTATCGTAAATTTATCTTTTGATAATTTAAATTCCGGCTGTCTGTTTTTTGGCAGCACATTTACATTAACTACTGAAGTCAATGAAGAGAACCCATCTGAAGCGATAACTTCTACGGTTTTAACTCCTGAACTTTCATAATCAGTCTGCCAAGTGCCATCTCTCTTTAACGGTCTGCTGAAATAATACCTTACTATGTCGCCGTCAGGATCGACCGCTGAAGGGCTCAAAGTCAAAAATTCTGTCTCAGTCAAGGTCAAATTCTGCATAGGCTCAAATAAAGGGGCGCGATTAGTGTTATAAACCCGCAGCGGCACGGAGGAAAACGCACATAAAGCGCCGCTGCAAACGCTGACATCAAGCTGTAATCGTTTTACTGTTATCAGCCTATTTTCGATACGTAAAGCATTAAGTAGGTTGCTGAATAATCCACCGCGCCTGACGATGAAATCATATCCCGGCTTCCAGGAAAATAATTTATTCTCCTGATCAAAAAGAGCACCTTCAGGCGCATTTTCAAAAGATACGATAACCTTATCGCCGTCAGGATCGTGCGCATCAACTTTAAAGGATAAAACCTGTCCTTCAGATACCTCCAGTAAAGAAGGAAGATTGATCTGCGGAGACCTATCAACATTTAGTACCGTGATCTTTACTTTCTCAGTCACTTTTTCCTTACCGTCAGAAACGTATACAGGGATTGAATATTCTCCTGCATCATCAAAGGAAGTGTTCCAGCTGCCGTTGATGAATTTTTTATCGAAAGAATAAGACAGGACATCGCCGTCAGCGTCTTTTGCCGGAAGCGGTAAAGTGACCGTTTCGCCTTCCTTTACAATAATCGGAAGCAAAGCCAGTTCAGGTTTCCTATTTACGTTTTTAACATCAACGACCCATTCTTTGATAACTTCGTGCTTATTGTCAGAGACACGTAATCTTAGGTTGTGTTTACCTTCGCCATCATAACCAAACTGATAATCACCTTTGTTTTCTTCACTTACAACGCTGCCGTCTAATTTCCAGGAATAAGTTATCTTATCATCATCTACATCTTCAGCATCTACATGGAATGAAAATTCTTCATCTTCTTCGGCAGAGATTATTTTCCCCTCCGAGAAAGAGCTTTTTATAACCGGAGGCTGATCGGTATTTGATACTTCTACCTCAACCCGCGCAGAGATAGCTGTTTCGGCATCGCTTACTTTAAAATTGGTGACAAAATTGCCTTGGTCATTCTCTCCAGGCGTCCAGAGCCCGTTTTTATCAAACGGCTCATCGAATGAATACTGCAAAGCATCGTTATCTGGATCAGCCACTAATTTTTTAAGATCGATGGTTTCAAGCTCACTGGCAGCCACTTTGTTTTCCAGCAGATAAGGCGCCTGATTTTTGTTCTCGACTATCAATAAAACCTGTCTTATGCTTTGGTTAATCCCGTCAGAAGCGGTTATCTTTAACAGATATTCACCTGCGTCATCATAACCGGTCTGCCATTGGCCTTTCTGGTTTAATGGCAGAGAGTAAGTATAAGTTATACTATCATCATCCGGATCCATGGCTTCCGGGCTTATAGTTACCAGATCGGTCTCTTGCACCGTAAAGGTCTTGAACACGGCGACTGAGCTATGCATGACTATCAAGATCAGAAAAATTACCGCCGCAATCCTGGTTTTCCCGTAGTTCATGGTAGTGTCCTTTTTGGCAAGATAAAGATTAAAAATAAAAAAATTAATTTGGCATCATAGACACATCGACTATCTCTGGCGGCATATTGACATCCTGCACAGTCAATTTCACTTTCTTAGTGGTGTTTCCCTTGCCGTCGTCAGCAGTCACGGTGACAAAATATTCACCATGATCCACATATTTGGTCTGCCAGGTTCCGTCGTCGCCTACCGGATCGCTGATGGTCACTGTAACTTTATCTTCATCAAGATCGGTAACCGTCGGTTCAAGAGTTATCAGCTCTCCTTCTTTTACTACCATGTCAGCAACATTGGTTATTACCGGCAACTGATTTACATCATCTACAGTAAGAGTGAATGATCTCTCAGATTCCATCTCGCCGTCGCTGGCCACAACCTTGATCTGATATACGCCTGCGCTGTCGTAATCAGTCTGGAAAACATCTTCTTTCAAAGGGTCTGAAACAGTCACGGTTACCTGGTCGTTATTAGGATCTGTAACTACCGGCCTAAAAGTTATTTTTTCTCCCTCCTTGACGCGGATGTCAGAAACCGCGCTGATTACTGGAGCAACATTTACCCTGTCGACAATTATCCTTACTTTCTTTTCTGTAGTCAGCTTTCCGTCACTAGCAGTTATGGTAGCAACATATTCCCCTGCATCGCCATAATTAGTTTTCCATTGGCCAAGCTTATTGAGCGGAGCGCTGAAAGAATAATTTATTTTATCTTGGTCAGGATCAGTTATCTTTACTGACAGCCTGATCATCTCATTTTCTTTTACTTCGATGACCTGCGCCTCTTCATCATCTTCACTGCCAGTTTCATCCAATTTTGGAAGCACTACATCCTGTTCAACTACCTTTTCAGGCGTTTCTTCAGTATTTTCTTCTGCAGTTAATTCTTCTTTCTGTTCTTCTGCCGGTTCTTGAGCATCTTCAGAGACGCTGTCAGCGACCAAGTCCTGCTCTACCTTAGCTATCTGCTCGGTCAGGCTTTTCTCTTCCGCTGAAACTGGCCCATCTGAAGTGGTTCCAGATTTGTAATCTACACAACCTACTATAAATACTACAATTAGAACTGCTATTAAAGCGATAAATGCTTTTCTCATGATTAATACACCCCCAATGATAAATCAATGATTATTTTTTAAATTCAAGCGGCAAGCCTTATTTAAATATTTAGAGGGGGAAGAATATATTCTTAACAATATGGTTTAAGGGGGCTTACTTTTTTCAAAGAAAAAGTGGCCCCGCGGTGACTTTCTTACCGGCAACCTATTTGACATAAATGCGGTGGGTTACTGGTAACCCGCCCAACTTGCCTAGATTGCTGGCATTCGAACACCGGACCTCACGATTTCAATAACTAATGATCAAACATCAGCTTATCAGTCGTGCGCTCCACCGGACTAAGCTACGGGGCCTTGGAATGAATCAAACAACAGAGTATTTTTAAAAGTTATGGTTAATTCTTAGTAAATATATAGAATTTCAGGCAAAAGTTTATAGATAGGACTTATTCCGGATATCTTATGGCAAACATACTTTACGGCGCTCCAGAATCTGAACACGAAGAACAAAACTCCTTAGTAGCTAAATTATGGGGAGAACATGATATAGCATACTTTAATGATTTTTTAGGATTTGCCTTTGAACTGACTTTATGCAGAGAGATTCCTTTACTTCGAATAGAAAGACAGTATGATGTAATAGTATATGATACTAAATCTTATGGGGAAAGCTGGAGACCTGATGTCAGGGCAGAATGCTTTGAAATAAACATGATGCCTTTTTTCAGAAAAGTTGCGGTTCCGGTCATCGTTCTTGCAGATGAACAAATAAAGGATGAGATATCTGATCTAGTTAGAGTTAAAGGACTTTTCTATCTTCCAAGGCCATACACCATTGAAGAGGCCGTTGAGACCATAAATTCTGCTCTGATGGGAGAAAAGCCGAAATACGGGAAATTGAAGTAATGTTTATAAAACAACCTTTCTAGAACGTGTTTATGAGATATACCATCTTAGACTGCTATACAGACGAAGCTTCCGGATTAGGTGTTCCTCCTTACTTAGGCACATACCCAAGATACATCTACGGGCAATTAAAAGAAGAAGGGCATGAAGTCAGATATATCACTATCGATGATCTGCGATTATGGAAGAAATATAATAAATTCAAGAAAGAGACTTCTGAAAAAGAGAAGACCAACATACTGATATACAATCTGACCAACAATGATGCGGAAGAAGTTCTGGCTGATACCGAAGTTTTAGTGATCGTCTTAGGAGTACATGTTCCAGGAAAGTATCTTACCGCGCTTCCAGGAACTTTGCATGAAGTAGTTCCGATGCTGGCAGATTTAAACTGCAAGAAAATACTTACCGGCCCTGCAGTTTTCGGCACACAATTAGAAGGAGGAAAATTCTATGAAAAGGTGCAGCACGATTTTGAGGTAAAAGATTACTCCATGTCTTTTGACGAACTGGAAAAATATGCGGCTACCGGAGCGGACATCTTACAGCAGATACCTTACCGGTGCATGATCGAGATAGAGACTGGAAGAGGATGCAAGGTAGGAAAATGCAGTTTCTGCACTGAGCCGATAAAAAGCAAGTTCTTTAACCGAAAGATGGAATCCGTAGCCAAGGAAGTTAAAGCGTATCACCAGCACGGCGCACGATATTTCCGTCTGGGAAAGCAAGCTGACTTTTATGCTTCTGACAGGCCTATCGAACTTCTAAAAAAGATAAGGAAAGAATGTCCCGGCATAGAAGTCTTGCAGATAGATAATGTAAATCCCAATTCAGTAGCCGCTCCAGGAGGTGAAGAGATCACCAAAGCGATCGTCGAATACTG
>CAYHKV010000041.1:0-7941 GCA_964357125.1 uncultured Methanosarcinales archaeon
AGGCAAAAGAAAAGACAATACCGTGCTTTTCAGCAAAGCCCAATCAGGCGTAGTTGCAGCAGTAGTAGCGACTATCGCAGCTATCTTTCTTCCTGCTTCGGTCATCCTTGCAGTAGGAACCGGCTGGGCTACAGCAATAGCTCTGCTGTTGATCGGAGGCCCGATATTAGGTCTGGGATATCTGATGTTAAAATGGCCTGGAAAAGACCAAAGCGGCAATAGCAATGAAACTAAAGGGACAGTAATCATAAAATTAATCTTGTCCATGCTATTATTCTGGATATTAAGCGCCATGAATAACGAAATGAGAATTGTTGGTCCTTCTCCCAATACTTCTGTTGTAGGCACTATGGCTAATTTCTTAGGCTGGGCTTTATTTATCGTAAGCTTGATGATCTTATGGTATGTCATCAAATTCTTCTGGGTTACTCCTGCCGCTGATAAAGCTAAGGCAGATCAGGAGTGGAAAGAAAGCGGAGAAGGGATGCGAAACTGGATAGGCAAGAAGATGAAGGATAAGAAAGAGGCTGATGAATTAAAAAGAAAAAAAGATCTGACCAGCCCGATAAGGCATGATGTGGTTCAGACAATAGATGCGATAAGCGAAGTAGAAACTAATCTATCTGATTTGAAAGGCGACAAAGCCAAGAAGAATATAAAAGAAGCGCAGAAGCATCTTAAGAGTGCAATCAGGAAATCAACGCAGTTATTGAGAAATGTTGAAGCTGAAGACCGAGATGATGTCATTAAGGTCATAAATTTCCTACAGGCAACTCAAAAAGGATTCTTAGAAGATGTAAAAGATAAGATTCCATCTACCATAACCAGCAGGGTAGAGGTCAAAGCTATCTTGGATAAGTTTGAGACTCTTAGAGGCTCATTGGGAAATGTGTTCAAGCATCTAGAACAATTGCATCTGCGAAGATGATCATTTATTTTAAATTTAAAATTAATCCAATATTAAATGATCAAGAAAAATAACTTATTTTACCTTGACTTTCTGTCCAAGAGATTGGCCAGGCAATCCTTTTTCAGAGAAATGAACGCGGACGCTTCCGTTTCTGCCGTGTAATTGAGTGATCTTTCCTTTGATCTCTTTTCCGGCCGGAGAAGTCCATACTGCGGTCTTGCCGATCATCTTTTCAGCAGCTTCTGCTGATTCAGCTACCTTGACTACCATCTGGCTGGTCTTGACATGATGTCTTCCTTGCCTGAAATGTACTACTGTTGGTTCCATGTTTAAGCTGGAGATGGGACTGATTTATAAGGTTTTTGCTTAAATGATAGTAGTTTGGATGCCTTTAATATTTTCAAAGTCTTTATCACAGGTTATCAAGTGGTAATTACGATGCAGGCATATTCCTGCGATCAGTATATCCATTTTGTTTACTAATCTTCCTTTTTCCCTAAGATGTCTTTCAATTACTGCGCTGTGGGTAGCACATTCTTTTGAGAATTCGGCAGCAGAAACTGATTTTAAAAAGTGTTCCATCTTTTCAATATCTTTCTCTTTCATCCCAACTAATAGTTCATGGATGGTCAAAATAGTGATGGTAATTGGCTGATCTTTAGTAATATGTTGTATCTTCTTTCCTTTTTCAGTTGCAAAGAGAACCTCAATTACTGCGCTGGTGTCCAAACAATAATTGGTGGCGTTTTTCGGCATCCTTAGAAAATTCACCTCTCCATTTTTTGATGTTCTCCCTGACTTCCACAATATCCCCACTAAGAAGACCAAAGAAACTGTTGACTGTGCATTTTTTATCTCCAACACGCAAAAGCACATCGCTGAAGCTTTCTCCTTCTTTCTTTAGGCCTTTAAGCGATTCGTAGGCGTCTTCAGTTACTGTAATGGTTTTAGTCGTCATGTTTATGTTTATGTTTAAACGTATATTTAAAATTTTTGGTTCGTGGCAGCTACAGCGACTTTTCCACCAAAGCCGATTATTGCGCTCTTTTACCTAAATAGTTAAAAATGCGCATGCAAGCAAGTAAGCCCATGATCAAAGGGCAGGTAGTTTCAGGAGACTTTTCCAGGATAGCAGTTAGGGTGAAGGCTGATTCTTCGGTAGAAATAGGTGAATTGATGGTCATAGATAACCAACAGGAAAAGTTCATACTTCAGGTGTACGATTTAGTCTACGGCAGCCAGATATCAGAACAGAATCTGGAGATGGTAGCAGGCATGAATCTGGAAGAAGGAGCATTTTCTATAATGGATGAACGCTTGCGGAATTACCAGTTGGCTTTCTTGAAGCCGATACTTACATTATCTGACGGCAGCAAGATGTGCAAGAAGCTTCCTTCTTTCTTTTCCACTGTCCGCGAGATACAAAAGGAAGACCTATCTTTCATAACCACTCCGCAGCATCCTTTATTCTTGGGAAAACTGCGCAGCGGAAGCAAGGAACTGGATTTTGAGATATTTCTTCCAGGTAAGGATGTGTTAAGCCATCATGTATTGATACCTGCATCGACCGGTAAGGGAAAATCTAATCTGATGAGTTGTATCTTATGGAACGTGTTAGAAAAAGATTATGCTGGTATGCTGGTATTGGATCCTCACGATGAATACTATGGAAGAAATGAGCTGGGATTGAAAGATCATCCTGCTGCTGATAGGGTAAGCTACTATACTCCGGTAAAACCACCTGTTGGTGCGCAGACGCTTAAGATAAATATCAATAAACTTAAACCGGATCATTTTCAGGGTGCGATAATGCTTACTGATCCGCAGAGGCAATGCCTGCAAGTCTATCACAAAAAATTTGGAGCTAACTGGATATTAAGCATATTAAAGGAAGAAAAGATAGAGCAGATACATTTTCATGAGGATACTATCGCAGTAGTAAAAAGAAAATTGATCTCCTTGTTGGGGTTGGATTTTGATAACGGCCAAGTTTATTGTCAGGGTATTTTTGATACTGTTGCCGGAGAGAATACCATCGCAGATATCTGTAAAGATCTTGAACAAGGGAAAATCGTGATCGTAGATACCAGTTATTTTTCAGGGGCTTTGGAGATCTTGGTGGGGACGCTGATAACTAATGAGATATTTGAACGCTACAAATATTATAAGAGAATCGGACAGTTAGATGACAAGCCGGTCGTTTCGGTAGTGCTGGAAGAAGCCTTGCGCGTCCTTGGCAAGAATGTGTTAGAGCAGGGAAGTAATGTCTTTGATACTTTAGCCAGGGAAGGAAGGAAATTTAAGGTTGGCTTGATCGCCATAACCCAGCTGCCTTCAGAGATCCCTAAAACGATATTAGCAAATCTCAATACAAAAATAATCTTAGGGATGGAGATGGGCTCTGAAAGACAGGCAGTGATAGAGTCCTCGCCGCAGGATCTAAGCCAGGATAACCGGAATATCGCTTCTTTAGACAAAGGCGAAGCGTTAGTAAGCTCTATCTTCACCAAATTTGCTGTCCCGGTAAAAGTGCCGTTGTTTTCGGAATTTGCGAAAAAAAGCAAGAAAGTGAATGTTGAGCAGAGTTATATCGGATTTGAATGAGAATTGACGGCACGTTCGTTATAATATCTCTGGTTTGCTTGCTTTATCTGTTTTCTGTTATATCTTAAATTAAAGCAATGTACATCTGCTTCAAGAGATTCAAAATTTTCTACTGTCGATCTCTGTTGATTACTAAACGGAAAACAAATTATCATACCTACATCTTGCCTATCATAAATCTTTCTGGCTACGCTGAGAAGAAAAGGAATCTTTGATCTAAATCCGTAAAGCTTCAATGATTTTACTTCTATAATATATGGCCGGTCTGCGTAACGGACTAAAAAATCATATTCGCAGACAGGGGCATAATTAGGCGGTTCTAGGACTATTATTCCTGAGCTTACTTTTTTTAAGGAAAAACCGTTATTGGCTGCAGGAAAATCAAATTGGACTTCTGGGGTATTTCTGATGGCTGTTTCGACTAATCTTTCTGCGACCCTTCCCTGGACTTGTGTTATATCTTTGGTGTTTTCTACGACTAAACCTTCCAGTGATAGCTCAGACAGCTTTGGCAGATGTTCTTTCAATGCTTCAAGGATAGCCATGTCCTATAGTTTTTAGCGGTTATTTATCTATATTTTCAAAGATTTTGGAGAATTTTGGTTTACCATATTCTCCCATACTTTAATAAATCTTTAAGGATTACTTTACCCATGAAGCACAGCGTATCCATCACCATAATCGTGTTAGCATCATTTCTTCTGGCTCAATTCATCGGCATAGGGATAATCTACAAATATATCGATCATGCAAAAAGCGCAGAAACAGGAAAGACCGAATTCAAGGAACTGCCTATCGGTGAAAGGCCGCCGTTGAACGAAAAAACTTCCTATCTGCAGGTTATGATCGCTATCCTGATAGGAACAGGACTGTTATTCTTATTGATGCGATATAATCTGATATTAGTGTGGAAATTATGGTTCTTGTTAGCAGCGATAATGGCTTTAACAGTAGCTTGGGGAGCTTTTGTTCCAAAGTTGATAGCGGTTCTCTTAGCTCTGATACTGGGGGCATGGAAAGTATTCCGGCCTAATGTATGGGTGCATAACCTGACCGAATTGTTCATCTACGGCGGATTAGCCGCTATATTTGCACCGTTGTTTACCTTATGGTCGGCAATCATATTATTGCTGCTGATATCTGCTTACGATGCTTATGCGGTATGGAAATCAAAGCATATGATAACTTTAGCAAAATCACAAGCCAAGGCCAAAATATTTGCCGGATTGATGATCCCTTACAAGATGCCGAAAGTTAAATTGGGCGTTCAAAAAGGTGCTAAAATTACTAAAGTACGCACTGCAATCCTTGGGGGGGGAGATATAGGATTTCCGTTGATATTCGCAGGAGTAGTATTGAAGGAATTAGGATTATGGCAGAGTTTGATAATCCCTTTCGGCGCATTGCTAGGGCTGGCTGTCCTGATGTGGAAAGGGGACGAGAACAAGTTTTATCCAGCCATGCCTTTCATCTCTGCGGGATGTTTTATCGCTTTGGGAGTGGTATGGGGAATCGGATTGTTATTGTAAGAAGAAAAAATTATTTTGGTATTAATGCGGTTCCGCTTACAGATAAGGTGTGATTACTTCCTACTGGAAGAAATTTATAATCAACAATTACTTCTGTATCCCTTGGAATTTTGTTAGTAAAATCTAGCTGAGAATATTTACCGCAATCTAGGAAAGCAGTTCCATGAACTCCTATCATCTCATAATCGCTTAATTTCTTTCCTGCAGATTCACAATAATCTCTTGCGCTTACAGTAAGTATTCTTTCTAATGGAAAAGGTCCGTCTGCCAGCACTTCTGCTTGTTTTCTGTAGTTGTCTGTCATTTTTCAATCTCTCCTAAACTCTGCCCCCATGCTTTTAGAATGAATGTATTTTAAAAATGTTCTCAATCAAATCCTTTGACCGGAGAATGATATGGGGTTGATCCTGGACCTACCGCTAATCCATCATAAGCAGCGATAGTCTGTATGCCGGTAACCCGTTGCACTTCTCTTGCTTGGACAATAGGGTCTGCTTTCAGCATCTGCATGCCAAAGTGAGTAAGGATGGCCATCCTAGGCCTTACATGCGCGATAATCTGGGTAGCTGCATTCATGTCTAAATTCATGCCTGCTGCGCTTTCGCCGGGATATGGAACATTAAGGATCAATAAGTCGCTTCCGGATAATTCCTCTAGTAATTTTGGTGTCAATTGAGTGTCTCCAGTATAAGAGACTATGAAATTAGGGCAATAGAATTTGAATCCAACTGCGGAAGAATCAGTATGTTCTGCAGAAAGCGCGTGTATCTCTACCACTTCCACCCCGATCTTATGATTTTTTTCTACTGGAATGATCTTTTCTACCAATCCTTGGTGATATTTGGTCAGGAAAGGATGCTGCTTCTCTGAAGGCTGCAATACTGATTTGCTAGCCACTAGAATGCCTCTCTGCTCAATTCCGCCGTGGGTCATGGCATCTATCACTACATTAAGATCGTTGCAATGATTGATATGATTATGTGTAACTAAAACTACTGAAGTATTATGCAGGTTAACTCCATATTCCTTAGCTTGGCTCAATGCTCCGGGGCCAGGGTCAAGATGGAACTGCAAGTCTCCGACCTGGATGATTATTCCTCCAGAAAAGCGCAATTGCTTGCTGACAACTGCCGGACTTCCTGCTGTACCTAAAAATATTATGCGTGCCATTATCCACCCTTCAAGTTCTCAGATAGTTTTTGATTAATAAAGATTGTTATGCTCAAATAGCATAATAACTCAGAAAACCTTTTATAAAGCAGCCATTTTTTAAAAAAAATGAAACATTCACTGGCAGCATTATGTGCTTTGACGGCGATGGCAGGATGCAGCTATGAAACTGAGTTTTCTTCTAAAAAGCTTTATGGTCCGGAAGTGGTCGGGGGCGTAAAGGCTGACTATTCACAGTTCCCTTCGATAGTAGTTATAGCAGATGCAGATGATAACGGCGAACATTGTTCAGCCACGCTTATCAAGCCTGACTTGGTGCTTACCGCAGCTCATTGCATCGTAAATGATCCTATCGAAGATTTTTATGGCGTATATGGCACCAGCGACCTGTATTCAGGCGAAGGGCAATTGTTGGAATTTAAAAGATCGATGGCTCATCAGGATTATGCTACTTCCGGCAAAGACAGGAATGATATCGGATTGATACTTCTTAAAGAAAAAATTTCTGATGCTGTAACTGTGCCGATACTTCTTCCAGAGGCATATGATACTTTTATTTCTAAGGATGATATAGTCACTCTGACAGGCTATGGTGAAAATTCTAATTTAATTTATGGCGAGTTGTATTCAGTTGAATTGCCGGTGATAGAAAGAGATGGCCTTGAGATGGTATTGGGTGACATGTACGGCGCTTCAGGAGCCTGTTACGGAGATTCCGGAGGCCCTTCTTATGTGACCACTAAAGGCGGGGTACAGAAAGTTACAGGAATAACTGTGCGTCTGCCGCCATATGCGCAGCAATGCGGGCAGGGAACGTTAGTTACTTTACCCGGATCTTATATGCCTTGGATAGAAGAATCTTATGAAAAACTGCTTAATGATGATCCTTTTCAAAATGCAGGGATAACTGTCGGCCCGGAAGCCGATAATAAAGGCATGGCAGCTAAAGTAGAGCCTTATGGGTGTTCAATATCTAGAAAAATTTCTGGAAACTATCATGGCAGCCAATCATCTTTGATCACAGCCGTAGTAGCATTGTATGCGCTCAGGCGGCGGAAGGAAAATGCTCCAAAACGATCCTAGAGTTTTAAGTTATGATGATGGGGTATCCAAAGTAGCTTATAAGATAATCCTTCATAAAGGGCCAGCACCTTATATAGCTGTAATCTATGGCTCTTCAGAAAAAGGCAAGAAGCGATTAGGGATGGATGTAATGCAGAATGTCTTTCCTTTGAAGTACGGGGAATTCACACCATTGCATGATATCAGAAGAGGGGAGTATAAAATAATAGTTCCTAATTACATCCTTCTGCCAGTCAATCATGAGACCTGCTCCTTTGTAGAACTGGAGATAAAGAAAGCTTTCAATAAATATCCGGATCTGCGCCTGCTGGCAGTAAGCAATTTAGAAAGGGCGCTTAACCCACCTCAACTAACATTGGAAAAAGTATTGGAACATTTTGATCTGGTGGTAGAAAATCCTTTGTATGGATATGATGAGTGATTTTCCATAATCTTTATAATCTGATAGAGCGCTTTTTTGTCTGGGTGAGGCAACTATGTCTAACAATAATATGCAGCCAATATTCATTCTGCCGGAAGATACCAGAAGGACTACCGGAAGAGAAGCGCAGAGAAATAACATCGCTGCAGCTAAAGCGGTAGCGCAGACAGTACGAACTACGTTAGGCCCGAAAGGGATGGACAAGATGATCGTAGATTCTGCCG
>CAYHKV010000042.1:0-7886 GCA_964357125.1 uncultured Methanosarcinales archaeon
TCCCAGGACCCCGACAACAACATTTTGCCCATGAGATAATTCTAATATCTTTTTCTTAAGTATGGTCGTTCCTAATTTTTCCCTGCTGGAGATGAACACCGACGGCTGTAATTCTTTGGTCTCCTGCTTCAGCTTATCCAGATCTACCAGGTCGCATTTATTGAAAACAAACAGCAATTTCTTCCCTGAATGCAGGGTCTTGTATTCAATCTCGACATTTCGGGTATCTTCGATGAATCTGGCATCTAATACTTCGATGATGATATCTGCTTCCCTAAGTACTTGATTGACATGTCTCCAGAATGATGGCATGATTATGTAAAAGGTTCTGGTTTTATAAACATTTCATCTGAAAGAAGCGCCTTAAGCAGCTATTTTTTTCTCTTCTGCAATATTTTTAGTTATGCTTCTATAAAGAGCGTTTATCTTGGTTATCGCTTCCGGGGTCGGTTTTCTTCCTGCAAGCGCGATATAAGCTTTCAGTTCCTTGATCTCATCCAGCTCTTGCCTGCAGAGCCTTAGAAAAGCAATGGCCTTTTCTTTTGGAAGCTCTCTGCGCGCTAAACGTTCTTCTACTTCTACGCTTTGGTCTAATTGTTTAAGAAAGGGTATGATTCGCTTAGCCAGCTCTTGGCCATGCCTTCCCTCGGCGGTATTAAGTACTTCTATAAGCTCTTCTATGCGCCTGGCGATAGCCGCATAAGTCTCTCCTATTTCCTGTAGGTATTCTTTTAGTCTCATTCTTTTCCCAATATGTCGGCGGTGCTTGCGCCTAAAACTGCTAACAGCAATGTTGTAGCTACTATCTTATAGATATCGATGAACTTACTGCTGGCATTTATGAATCCAAAGAGGAATAAGGTCACTAAGACCACTGCGATCGAAATAAAATATACTATTGCCACCCTCAGCGGTATAAAGCGAAATATGCGCACTTCTTTCACTTTTCTGAATCCTGAATAATACATGAACAGGAAAGAAACTACCAATGAAAGGATATACAATGATGTTGCTCTGGCTATGGAAATCCTTTCAGCTAATTCTACCCCATAGAAAAAAGCGAAATGTCCCACTGTGCCTATCAGGGCGCCGATAACGCTTCTTATGACATCCGCACGGGTGATCTTGGTCAAAGGATGCCGTTCAGAATCTTTAGCCACTTCTCTCTTCAATTGCTGCAGGCTCTGCAGCTCTTTTTCTTCCAGCGCTTCTATCTTTTTCTCTTCTTTCAGCCTGGCCGAAATAACTTTTTTTTTACCCATAAGACTTTTTAAAACAAAAGAGCATATAAATCTTTTTGTCTTCTGGGCTACCAAAATAAATTTAAATGCTCCTTTATATTTTAATATGATGTCCTCTCATAATGACCTTTCTGAAATAAATGTTTCTTCTTCGGAAGAAAGATTACAGCAAAGAAAAAATCACCTGGAACTCATGGATGAGTGTTTGCAGGATGCCAAAGTTTTAGCTATAAAGCACGGCATAAATCAGGAAGATGTGATTGCCATCCTTGCTGCGGCCTTATTTAAAAAAAGAACCTATAGGAAATAACTTTAATTTTCGGTACTCCGAAAAGCAAATCCAAAGTTATTTCCTAATACAAAGAATGCAACAACGATTGCATTCTTGTTCAGAAATGAACCTGAAAGGTCATTTCTTGTAAGAAAATCACTTTAGCCTAGCTAATCTTACGATCATTAAAGTGATTTTCTATAATTGATAATAAGCCACAATTAAGGATAAACTCAATATTTTAGGTGTTTCTTCAAAAATAGTTCAAATCTTTCCAACTCTTGCTTGGTATTGAAGAATAATAGGTGTTTCTTCCCTTTTCTGGTTATCACATACCCGCCCAAGAATGTCCTGTCCAGCTTATGCTTGGCAAAATCTTTCAATGGCGCTTTTTCCGTGGTTATCTTATCTTTTTTATGATGCATTATTTCCAGATGCTTAGGGGTTACCGTATAATGCTCTTTTACCCCTCTTAGATTCTGGATTAGGAAAGATAATCCGCCGTATAACGCTAAAAACAGCAATGTAAAACCTGCCGAAATCAGCAGATTGTTCTTGAATTGGTATAAAGAAAGGGTAAAAGTGAGCAGTGCCAGAAGCCCTACAAAAATCGCTTCTATCCTCAATACTAAGAACTTACGTACCGGAAATTTCCAGGATAGGGATGTTTTAGCCATTTTTATTTTTCCTTGATGGGTGCCTGAGTCATGCTGATCAGCGAAGCAGCAAACATAGCTATGAAAATGATCATGAAAGTCATGCGGTAGTTAAGGTCGTTTACCATATAAGCTGTAATCAGAAAACCCATTATGGACATTACCATAAAACTGCCTTTCAACGGCACTGCGTGCCATTTCTGCGGAGCTTTTTGCTTTGCCATAAACAAGATACCTCTTTACTCCTTAGAAAGAAGTTAGTGTTTTTAAAGGTTTAGAAAATATAGCTTGGTGTGAGTGTGAAGTTAGCGGCAGAAGCTTTTATGAAAAAAAGATAAGAAAGAAAGTTAATAATAATTATTATTATGCAAATATTACAGCCATACTGGTTAAAAGACTTTTTTGGTTATCATCCGTTAAGTGGGCTTTTTTTTCTATTTGTAGTATTCTACTTCTAATGGAACTAAAACTTGCGTTTTTATTCAATGTTTTAATATCTCGTACTATTTTTCTACAAATAGCCAATACTTCTTCAGAATACTTAGGATCAAAGCCGGAAAAATGTTGTTTAGCTATGCCAAATTCAACTGCGCCTAAAAAATAACCTAAGCTTTCTCCTAAATTATAAGCCTCGCCCAGCCGACCAGTTTCCCATTCCATATCATCTTTTACTGCTTGTGAACCACTATATTCCGCCTCCAATAACAATTCCTTTACTGCCTCTCTAAATATATCATTATCCCCAGATTCTTTTTTATTCAAATCCTTTTTTGCAAGTTTATACCTATCTAAGAACAGGTCTAAAAAATTGCGCGTACATTCCTTTTTTAATTCTTTATCTTTTTCCTCTTTAAAAACCTCACTAAATACATTCTCTGCAGTTTTTACATCTCTGGATTCATCAGACATAAATCATCACCTAAATAACTAAATGATTTTCATATATATATATATATATATATATATATCTCGGTTTTTAGGGATATGATTTTCAACAGTTTTTATTAAGAAAATCACTCACTTAATCTTAAAAATAAATCTATCGACTTCCTTCCGGGCTTTCTCCCTTCTCTTCTGATGTTCAGCCAAGAACTCATTGACTTTCTCTATCAAGATTGCCTTTAACTCTCCGGACAGCAATCTACCGGATTTATAATCATCATGGATTTTCTTCAATTTATTATCATCCGATTCAAAATAACGCAGCCATTGGTAAGATATATCTACCTCTGGATTGCCGCCTTTCTTGCGATGTTCTTCTACTGTAGCCTGTCCCCCTGAAAAAGCATATTTGTTGATTTTTTTCTTTACAGTAGCCGGGTCGTCAGTTGTCAAGATCGCTCTATCCGGGTCGCTGCTGCTCATCTTGCCTTCCATTCCGGTCAGAGGGGGCATGAAAACTGAATGCAATATGGCTGGCTTATGATATCCTAATTTTTCAACGACATCCCTGCTCAATCTAAAATGGGGATCCTGATCTACTCCTAATGGTATCAAGCAAGGTTTATTCTCCTTATGGATGACATTAGGTAAAAATACCGGGACTGTCTGCATGGAAGTGTAGAAGATGCTTCCTATATTATTGGAATCGCTAAAACCGAAAGCCGCTTTGATAGTTGAAAAAGTAATCTTCTTGGCTACTTTAATCGCTTCCGGATACATTATGCCGGCATGTTTTGTGTCAATCAAGAAATGGGTTTTTTTAGGATCAAATCCTAAGGCGATTACATCTAACATATTCTCATAAGTCCATTTCTGAACTTCTTCGTAGCTTAGGTCCTTGAACAGAAATTTTTCATCATCGGTGAACTGGAACCATACTTCCGCGCCGAAAGCATCCTGTAACCACTTAGTGAACCTCCAGGTTCCTAAATGTCCCAAATGGATAGGTCCGGAAGGCCCGCAGCCGGTATACAGAAAAAACTTGTTGCCCTTTTCATATTCATCGAGGCACCATTTCAGGTCTCTATGTGCAAAAAATATACTTCTTTTCAAATAAGGATGAAGATCTCCTGATATTTTTTCGATCCGCTGTAAATCCTGCGCAGTCAGTTTAGAAATCCCAAATTCCTTGATCAGTTTATCATAATCAACTTTCCCTTCTACTTGATACGGGTTTACTTTAGCCATAACTTCCAGATGGCGTATTAGATTTATATACTTTTGCTCTCATTTCCTTATAAACAAAATCCATCACTTTTTTCAGATTCTCGACATCTTCTTTATTGTAATCTATCAGCAGTTCTAAATATTCCTTATCCCCCGAAGCATGAAACGCTTTCCACAATTCTACCGGATTTCCATATAAATGTTTAGGTCTTCGCGCATTTAGCTTCCTTTCAATTTCTTTCAGTCCGCCTTTCAGCCCTAAATTGACACATAAAGGCTTTAGATCAATATGCGGAATGATTATATTAACTCCCAGCTGCTTACGCAGTTTTGGAAGGTCAAACGAACCGCCATTAAAAGTTATCAGCAGCTTATATTTTGCCAGCTCTCTTTCCAGCAAGGATCTTTCCAGATTAAAACCCTTCACAAAAGTGTTAGTAGAATAATAATTTGAAATACCGACCAAATTTACTTTTCCATAAGAATCTGTTTCGATATCCAGGAAACAGCAATCCTCTTTGAAATAAGGATATAATCTCCACATCTCTTTTGAAGGCAATCTTGCTGCGAAATAGCTGGAATCATCTTCCGCCAAGGCTCTCTGCGCTTCTTGTATCTTTCTGAAATAATGCCCTTTCTTTTCAGCAGCGATACCCTTTATTCTTTCCGTTTTAATAAAATCCTGCCAATCTTTTATCCCCTGCTTCCAGATGCCCTGCTCACGCTTCCTGCTTATCTTTTCTAAGAATACGAATGATTCCCTGATCATGGTTATAGATCGATAGTGACCGTCTTATGCACCAGATCCACTTTGATTATTTTTTTCTCTTTACGCAGTTCTTTAGCCACTTCTTCCCATCCTTTAGTTTTGCGCAGCTCTTTCACCGCTTCCTGCATCTTATTGAGAGAGCCATATTTCTCATACATCAATTCCCCCTTTTTTGCATTTAGTTCTATGCTCTCCTGGAGCTTGGTGATGGAGCTTTTCTGTTCTTCGATCATGTGCAGCAACGATTTTATTTTTTGCTGATATGGAGAGGAGACCTGAAACGGATTAAGCGTGTTTATAGCTTCGTTATAAGTGTCAGTTTCACGTATCAGCGTTTTATCCTTCAAAGGAAAAGGAGTGATATCTTCGGCGTAAATATACCCTTTCGGATTTTTGATCTCTTTTAGTGTAAGATTCAGATTTTTCAATATCTCTTTGATCTCTTTAGCATTAGCTTCTTTCGGTAGTTTAGTAAAATCTACTCCTGCGCGCCTGCAGATCTCTTCAGCGTAGAGGCCGCCTAATCCTATTTCTGTAGCTAACGATGTCGCTAAGTTGCGTTTTTGGCTTTTTTCAAGGATGGACTGTAATTTATCTTCGGTCAAGGTTTTCCAATCGATTTCCAATGGCGGAAATACATATTTTTCACGTGGCTTGACGGTGCGGTCTTTCCATTCCTGGCTTTCCAAAGCAGCGATGATGATCGACTTTTCATCCGTCAATAAGATATTTCCTTTTGAGAACAATTCTATTATGATCTTATATTTCTCTTTTTTTTCCACCTCAAAGATGATTATTCTTTCCGAGCCTTTCTGATACAGTTCCCTGATGATGGCGTTGTCAAGATATTTGCGAAGCTGCATGCAGAAGCTGGAAGGTTTCAACGGAACTTCCTTCAGATGGGTCAAACATAAGAATTTTCCGGGGATAACCTTAAGCAGCTGTTTCCCTTTAGAAGCGTTGTGCACCTGCAGCAGCAGCTCATTATTTTCCTGATGGTAAACCTGGGTTATCTTTCCTTTTACTAAGCTTTGCAGCTCATTCACCAATGCTGCCAGTTCTAAGGAAGAAATAGATTTTTTAGGCATTATCAGGCATTATTTTATGGTTTTAAATAACTTTCCCGTATTTTCATCACTTAAATCTGGGCTGGCGTAGCTCTTCCGGACGTTCAACATATATCTCCATATCCTTTACAAAACCTGAACCACATTCTATTCCTGCCCTAACTAAACTGCTGTTGGAATCATCCTCAATACCGCATATATGAGGCACATATTCGGAAGGCCCCCCCATAGTTATGATGTTATTAAGAAAAGTATGCACGTTGCTTCTGGTGATCAATAATCTGGTTGGTATAAGTCTTCCTTCTTGCGTAACCATATAAGGAAAATTTGGATAAGCGGCTAAAGTGCCTTCTTCAGGCCAGCTTTCAGCTGAACTTCCGTCTGGAATATAGATTCCCCGTCTAATATCATTCTGTTTAAGATATTCTACAAATCGGCTGAACATCTCTTTTTTAGAAACTGGAGCATCAGGCGCATCATAGTTTATCTCCAGATTGGATATCCTCGGCTGCGAACGCGCGCATTCTATCTCTCTTCCGTAAGCTATCCTGGCATCTCCTGGCAATATATTGGCTCCGGTCAGCCTGCTGAGATGATACGCTCCATCTCTATCGGCTAGATATCCGACTAATTTTCCGTTTTTTATAAGCGCTCTGCGCTGCGCCTTTATCCCTTCATGATCAAATTCCATGCTTCCCCATTTGTTAGGCATCCCCGGATTTGAATATACATTGATATTTGGATTAGTGCACATCTTTCTGAAATTTTCCCAGCCAAAAGTAGTAGAATTATTTTCCAAGATCTCATCTGAAGGCAAAAAATGCACAAAACATTCATGGAGCTGGGTAGCCATGGCCGCCGGCGAAAAAAGCACGGGATATGTTCCGTTAGTGATCCGAGTTTCACAGTTTTTTCTTTTCTGTATCTCCTTAAACATTTTTCTGGCGAATCTGGCGATCTTAGATCCGCTTTTGGCGATATCTTCATCCGTAAAATATAAGCTCTGATAAAACTCCATGGGATTATCTTTTCTTCCTCCCCTAGTACTGACTTCCAGATGCACATGATAGCCAAAAAATCCGTCTTTAACTACCGTTCCGTCAGAAGTCACTAAACGTCTGGTTTCGTCATGAACATTGATAAATACTAAATCCTCATCACCGGCAGCACTAAGTATTTTAGAACATTCAGCAGTTATTTTGCGCAGCTTGTCTAGAGGCATCCTCTTAGGCTTAATTTCAGATATATAATATTCCGGCTTGACAAGAACTTGTCTTGGCACGATGATCGCAGTATCTCTTCTTGAAGCAGAAACATAATTGTCATAACTGTCTGCAGCGGCGGCAAAAGCTTCATCGAGAATTATATTTATCCTTTGAGGCAGCGAATCAGGCTTGTGCCTGAAAGTGACCAGATCCTGGTGGTATCCTATGCCTTGTCCGGCTTCCGTACCTACGCGCGCTTGGCAATTGATTATCTTATCAGGAAAACGCGGATTAAGCAAAGTATCATCAGTCAAAGCCCCGGCTCTGGCTTCTACTCTGGAAGTGGTATATTCCAGATGGCTAAGGGCAAGATAGTGTAATATTGGTGGAGTTACATATTGATTTATTTCGCTTTGCCTTACCGGAGTGCCATAAAATCTCTCTACTCTTTCGATGAGAGCATCTAAAGTCCGGTCATTAGTTCTTGGTATTCTATCCATCTTGCTTAAAACGGATTTGTCTTAATTAAATATCTTTCGTTATAAAGCATATAAAAATATAAAAAATT
>CAYHKV010000043.1:0-7874 GCA_964357125.1 uncultured Methanosarcinales archaeon
GGAAAACAGTTTTAAGCTGGAATCGGAAGCTATTTAAAGCAAAAGATTTAAAATGAAACGCTAAAAAACTCAGTGTTCCCCTTTAAAAATGACACCTTACACTTTGACACGATTAAGGCCGCGCAACGGTAGCCCCATCCAACAGCTGGTAGCACCAATAAAAAAGAATCCCGCTAGTGATGAGATTACGGGTCTGGAAGCTGCGCTAAGACAAAAATATGGAAATGTTGACCGCAAAGGCAGAGCAGGAAGATATGATCTTTTTGTGGATCTTGACCGGACACACCATTCCGATAGGATAATCACTGAGACCAGAAAGATGATCACCCCTAAACCCCTATCACAGATCTTATGTTATAAAGGGTGGGATCATGGCAACCTTTTCATGTATTTCCAAAACGAGCCAGGACTTATTTACTTGGGTTTCCGCAACATATCCCTTCCTTGTATCACTCCCCGGAGGGATGACTAAGATGTGCAGGATGCTTGTCGCTTCTGGGAATTTTGATGTAAACTCGTTGATCGACTCTGTTATCCTCATGGCCAAGAATGAGAACGAGCCTACCAAACTTGCAGATGAACCTAAAAGATTCACCCACCCTGACGGCTGGGGTTTGGCCTATCTTTCAGATGGGAGATGGATCGTCAAAAAATCGACCAAAGCCATATTCAAAGACCCCAGCATAGACAAGCTTCGTAACATCAAGACTAACTTGCTGATAATCCACGTCCGCAAGAAAGTAGGAAGCGAAATTTCTATCGAGAACACTCATCCATTCCAGATAGAACACCCTGTAATAGGCAGCTGCGTATTCTGCCATAACGGATTCATAGAAGAAAAGATCTTCTTTGATCAGCGATATAAGCCCAAAGGAAAAACCGACTCAGAAAAATTATTTTATTCCATACTTACCGATTTTGACAGGACTAAAGATATCCGCGCTGCGATAAGGATCAATTTTCAGCGTTACCATCCAGAACGCGGCACTAACATCATTTTTGCGACTAAAACTAAAACTTATGTCGGCGCAAGAGAAAATAACCTGCCAAAATATTATCAGATGAGCATAGGTAAAGATGGACAGGCTGTTGTAATTAGTTCAGAAAGACTTAAAACCTTGCCTGGCTTTTACTGGAAGGTATTACCGCAAGGAAGCATAGCAGTCATCAAAAATGGCGCTGCTATCTGCAATATAACTAGCAAAAACAGCTTTATGCATAGGTTGCGTTCACGATTTAGATTATAAAAATGGAAATAAAACTATATTTCATCCCAACCTGTAATTGGTGCGCAAAAACCAAAGAATGGCTCAAGAAGAAAAAGCTCTCTTTCCAGGACTGCGATGTCTCTGAAAGCCAGAACGGCCAATATAGGGACGAACTGATGGAAAAGTCAGGGCAGATTTCTGTCCCGGTCACTGATTTCGACGGAGAGATAGTCCTCGGCTTCAACGAGAAAAGGCTGGAAGAAGCTCTTGCCAAAGCCCAGAAGAAAAAACTATGATTATTTATTTCAATTTACAGTAGATTATAACTGTTTACTTAACATCAAACTCGTCATGTTCTATTGTCAGTTTATGCATCTCCTCAGTCACTTTAGGCAGCGAAGCTAATGGGTCAGGGAATATGCTCCCAGAATCAGCCTGCGCAGATACCACGCCTGATTGCTTGGCGCATTCAACAACAGCTTTAGTTCTTTGACGGATATTATCATCCAATTCTTTTGAGAGTTCATTACTTGACGTTGCATCGCCTGCTGAGATAATCCTATTTGCGGTTATGCTTTCTGAAGATTTCAGACCGCTTTTCTGCTGATAGCAGCTGGATAAAGTTGCAAAATTTCTTAAATTTACATATATCAGGCTTGTTCGTAGAGTATACAATGTTTGCTGATGGGACCTGACCTGCCCTTCAGAGAAATGAGCTAAAGAAGGGAAACATCCTTTGAAATAACTCATGATATTTGTTCTGTCTTGATGGAAAGTATAAGTTTTAGTTCCAGTATTCAAAGTTACAGGCACATTTATTTTCTTGTTTAGATCAGGATCACAGCCATTTCCCCCATAAACGCTGATAAATAAAGGCACGCCGGGATCTGCAGGGGTATCTATGCTGAATCTTCTGTCACCATCAAATATTTTCACTACTTTTTCAGCGCTATCTGGATTTATATTATAATTGATGATGTAATTTTTTATGGTTGCAGCTGCGTCAGCGACAGTTTTAGGATTGTCTGCAAAAGTATGCGGAGTACAGAAATAATGTCCTGATTCATGGGCGAAAAGGTTTCCGCTGATAGTCCAGCCAGGCATATTGATATATGAGGCTCCGCAAGCTGAACTTCCTCCTGTTGCTTTTCTAATCTCCCAATGTTCATCGGAAGTATTATACTTAGCGTATATTGGGTTCCCCCGCGCAAATACTACTATGCTGTTTGGATATTGCAACGCATAAGCTGTGCGAGCTTTTACCGGCAGCGTCCAGTCACATATGGCTTTCTGATCTTCCTCATTTATCTTGTTATCATTATTTACGTCTTGTTCAATGACCGTCTCCGGAATTGCTACTTTCTGCAGACAGTCAGAATTTAAAAGAGTATCATGGATCGGCGTATCTAGATTTGACCTCGGATCTAACACGAAATTAAAATTAGACCCGCCCCTCTTATATACGTCACTTGCTGATTTTAAGGCATTAGACAGGTCTGTCGCAGAAAAAACGGAAGTGCATTTGCTTCCGTCGCTGTCGCAGGTCCTTACTATCAGCACCTTCAGATTTGCAGGTTTGCTGAGATAGGTAGTATTGAATTTACATGCAGAAGAGCAAAAATCATTATTATTGGTATTTCCATCATCGCACTCTTCATCTCCTCCCTTCAGGCCGTCGCCGCACATGATTTTACATCCATAGATCTGGTCATTAGGAGAATTTAATTCGCCGACCTGGCCGACACCCAGAGAATTGTTTATACTACAACTATATCCGTTTGGACATTCGCCCCAATCTCCAGGCAGACCATAAAATCCGGTCCCATATTTGTTACATTTCACAAAACTAACTTTATCTAACGGGTCGCAGTAAAGGTAGTAAGGTTTGCAGATCTGTATCTGCTTTTGCGCTGAATAACCTTGGCTCAGAGCCTGTCCGACATTCAGGCTGCCAAAATAATAAACTCCTACTAATAAACTGAAACTTATGATAGCCACTATGAATATAAGCAATAATCTTTTTTTCCCATTAGAAATATTTTTTTGATGATTATACGATTTTTTCAAACTCAACATCTCTCTTTTTATTTTAGGATGATTATCAGGTTTATATAATTTCTTATTGACGGGGGCCGGGACAAACTTTTGAAAGCAAGGAATAAAAGATCATAACTTTGCTAAAATTTCTTCTACTTTACTTCCATTAAACAGTATATCATGCAGCCCTTCTATCAAGGGTAGATGCAAACCTAGCTTATCTTTGAACCCTATCGCTTTTTTCACTGCGGTTACCCCTTCTGCCACCATGCTCATCTCAGCCAAAACATCTTCCAATTT
Organism: uncultured Methanosarcinales archaeon; assembly: GCA_964357125.1. Taxonomy (GTDB): domain Archaea; phylum Nanobdellota; class Nanobdellia; order Woesearchaeales; family GW2011-AR9; genus JACPIL01. Next base: position 3,546 of record CAYHKV010000043.1, read on the forward strand.
TCTTCCTTTACCGACCTGCTCGCCTACATGCCGATTTCTGGAATGTTTGCTGGTCGCAGTCACGATGATGTCGCCTATGCCTGCCAATCCATAAAAAGTCTCTTCCTGAGCGCCTAATCTCATGCCCAGGGTTTTTATCTCTTCCAGCCCTTTAGTGATGACATATGCTTTTGCATTATCTCCCAATTGCTTGCCGTCTAAAACTCCCACAAAAACTGCTAATATGTTTTTAAGCGCTGCGCATAACTGCACTCCGATAATGTCATCGCTCACTTCTACTTTGAAATGTTCGGAATCAAAAGCTTCCCAGATTACGCCCCTTTCTCTGCTTTTAGGCCCCGCCAGGACTATTCCGCTGAACAATCCCCTGCATACTTCCTCCGCATGGGTAGGCCCGTATAAGCAATAGACATTTCCAGAAACCTTTTTCTTTACTGCGTCGCTCAGCAGTGTCAATCCTTCTCCTAATCCTTTGGAACAGATGATTATCGGCTGTTTTGATATTGATGATTTTGCTTTCTCGATGGTCGCTTCTACTTTATCAGAAGGCACTACCAGCATGATTAATTCAGCCTTGACAAGAACATCATCTATTTTATGTGATACAAAAATATTTTCCGGCAGTTTTACATCAGGAAGAAGCTTGCAGAATCTTTTCTGCTGCATCTCATCGGCTTGTTCCTTAAAAAATTCCCATATCTTGACATTATGCCCTTTCTTGGATAGATGTATCGCTAAAGCGCTGCCCCAGCTTCCTCCGCCCAAGATTGAAATATTCATTCATTTGATCAAAACCCAATAGATTTATATTATTTATGGATGAGGGCTCAGAATTAAGAAACGATTACCGGATAAATATTCCCCAATCCTCCTCCGGGAAGAATTACCATCCTATCATTCCGTGCTCCAAAACAAACCCAACGTAAAGGAAAGTGTTTCGCATCAGATGAGGGAGCATATATTTCCACCCCCTTTGTACCAGTCGCCTTGTAAAGGGTATTCATCATTTTTTCTAAATCTTTAGGCATAAACAACAGCTTCAATATCTCTTCAGTCATATTTTCAGGATTTATAGATTTGCCAAGAGTGATATCATTGCAAGGATAAACAAAATAACTGCCTTTTTCATGATGGATTATAGTTTTTTTTTCATAATCTAAAATTGTGCTGAGGCAAAAACCTAAAGTCCGTGCATTAGTGACAAAAGGTTCTAAGTTTGGATCATCAGCTTCAGCCATCTTTTCGATAAGCGCAGAAAACAAGGGAAGTGAAGGCACTTGCCGGTAAGCTTTATCAAAACTATTGAAAAAAGTAACAAGATCTCCTCTCGGATTTCCTAACTTATATTCTAACTTTTCACCTTCAGTAAGAGGAGACCGATCCAATTTCACACTAGGATAAGAACGAGTGTTGCTTACGCCAGAATAGACCATCACGTTTTCAAAAATTATATTTCCAGCAGATGTCATCTCAAGATAGTAAGCGTTTCTTTCTCATTAAGTTCGTAATCATAAGATAATCCGATGAATAATGACGTTTCATACTTATTCTCACTAGCTAAAGCCCCTACACAAAGAAGGTCTATCGGTTTTTTAGATTCATCTGAAAATAAGCCTTTTTGCTGTTCATCAAGCCCTCTGAATTCACAGGCTATCGGCTTTCCGCCTAGATTTGCGCCAGTCAACGAAATTTTTCCTACTTTGCCCTTACCTTTAGTTTCTACTGTCAAGCGCAGTTCTATTTCGCGGCCGTCCCGGGGGATTAATTTAAGAGAAGTTACCCCTACAGGAGCCCCTTGTCCGCTGTAGCTCAATTCCGGCTCAAATTTGCATCCTCCGTCATAAGTATCATAAGCTGATTGCCTCCCCGTCACGCAGATGCTGGGAGAAAACTCAACGATAGAATCATATTTTACATACACCCTGAAATTCTGTTCTTCTTTATTCGCTCCCGGCAATAATCTTTTAAGCTGGCCGCTGAAGGATATCCTTTCCTCTCCGCCCGCAGTATTTAATGCGCTACGCCCTTCCATCAAAGATATATATTGCTGGTCTGAAAAAAAGTCTACATACAGCTTATCGAACCCCGCTACTGAGATGACCATATTTTCCAGATCGTAGGCTAAAGTATTTTTTAATATCAAAGGCACATCAAACTGCCTTTCCTGATATTCCTCTTTATTTCCAAGGTTATTTATTTCTATATCATTGAACCCTTGCTTGAAATTGATCTCTCCCGCCTTTTCAGGAACTTTGGTGCAAGAGACCAGCAGCAACGATGCTATTATCAAGATGACGATGCGTTTCATGAGCTGTTTGCCCCCGATTCTGCCGCAGGGACCTCGCTTCCGACGGTCTCTAAAGGCGTAACATCTATCGTCACTGACTTTGTGATCAGATAATCATAATTCATCTCCGCTACAAAAGTCTCTATCTCAAATTGATTCTCAGTCAAAGCCTGCAGATCAGCAGGCAGCTGTAAGAAACAGCGTTTTAATTCGCTGGGCTCACGTTTTTTTGTCAATTGATCCGTAACAAAGATCCTCTCCCCGCCCAGACAGTCTTTATCACCTATTTTCTGCTGATCGGCTTGGAATCCCCTTTCTACTAACCCCAGGAAATTATAACTGTTTAGGTTTATGACAGAACCACCGCTGACATCGGCTACTGAAAATGAAAAAGTCACCGGTTCCTCTACTAAGACTAAGGGCTCTGTGCCTTCACCTGTGCCGAATTTAAAATTAAGCAGTGCGAATTCATTAGGCCCTTGCGATGCTTTATCTTTACTTTTGAAATTATCAGCGATTATCTGGTCGCGGACCTTTGGATCCAGCTGCTTGCTTGCGAAAGCCCTTTTCAGAAATGAAAAGGTCTGCAGTCCAAAAAGAGTAGCATTGTATTGTATGGTGTACCTGCCTTTAAGATCGCTTGACGGCTGGCATCCGATAGATATTTTTTCATCTAGGTCACCTATAGAGATCTCATTTTTATCTTCTCCGTCTACAAAAATCTTTCCGGCTATCCCTGTTTTAGTGGTCTTAAAGGTACAGCTCACACGTGCGCCGAACTTTAGTTCGCGTGGGTTTTTTACTTCCATCGTAACCGGATAAAGCTTTCTTACTTCAGTAGTCTTCTTAGGAAAATAATCATCAACGACAATATTGACTGAAGTCACTTGCTTGATAGCATCGCTTACGCTTCCGGCCACTCCGGGTTGGGATCCTCTTCTGGCGATATCGTTTTGCTGCTTGACACAGGCCTGGTATTCAGTTTCAGTTTTAGTGGATGTTTTACAGAAACGCGAGATTTTCTTATCTTGGAGGCATTTATCATAAGTGACTGCCGCGCTGGTCGCGCTGAAGGTGCAGCTGCTGTAATCGACCCAGCTATTCTTAACTTCCTGAAATGTCAGCCCCACTTTTGATAATTCTGTCTTGGCTATATTAAAATATTCGCTATGGCTGAGATCTTGGAAGGTTAAAACTTGTCCTGCGATCAATGGGACAATTATATACAGGATCAAACTTACTATGAAGATCAATAAGATCATCGCCGGAACTCCCAGCTTCTGTCCTGCGCCTAGAGTGTCAAATACTCCCATCAGGAATAATACTAAAGAAAGTATCATCCACGCGAAAACATGAAAAGTGATAACTATATTTTTCATTTCCGAATCAGGAAATAAACCTAAAACAAATTGCGATAAGGTATCTAAGCCGAAAGTTATCCACACTAAAGCTATTTTGACCCCCGATTCCGGAGTATAGTGGACTGCTATCAGAAAAAATAAGCCTAAGATTATGCTTATGACTAAAGAGCCAAAAGGACTATAGGAGATAAAATTCTTTAATATCAAGCCTATTATGCTTATGACAATAAGAGCGATGTAGATCCCCATACCTGAAGAAACACCTGGATGCGAAGAGCGCATCGAAGGCATCGGACTTGCGGATTTCCGATTAAAATTGAATGGTGAAGATTTAGGTTCTTTCTTTTCCCCCTCATTTAGTTTCTTAGATCCTGCAAAAAATCTATTTAACAATTCTTCATTCTTAGTATTTTGCGCCGGTCTTGCAGCAGATTTGGGAGCTTCTGATCTAGGAGCTTCCTTTTGTTCAGGTTTAGGCTTAGAAAGTTCTAACCCTAACTTATCTGAGATCACTGCTTTCTTCAGATGATCATATAATCTAGACTTGTCTGCCATAACTTCCTCTTTTTGCTAGAATATAAATCTCCTGCCTATAAAAATCTTACTAAGAACCTAATCCAACAGATCTACTTTCATTTCTCTCAATTCAAGAGTTTTCTGGGGCCTGATCTTGACAGCATT
>CAYHKV010000044.1:0-7847 GCA_964357125.1 uncultured Methanosarcinales archaeon
GGATTAAAATAATTTAAGCCCCCTTCCAAACCATTAAAATTACTGTCAGCCGGAAGCGAAGGTTCAGCTGGATATTTCTGAGAAGAGCATGAGCTAAGTAACACCATAATTACTAAGAACAACAACCTTCTATAGTTCATGCAACACTCTTTTTTTATCCTTATAGAGCAGGATTTACTTATTTATAAGTATTACTAAGGCCGAAAAACAAATATTTAGCAGTATAATATCTACATCACCACAAATACTATAAATCATTTATTGTCTAACGATAGATATGAAATATGCGCATCTCGCAGACTTGCATCTGGGATCGTGGAGAGAACCTAAAATAAGGGATCTTTCAACAAAATCATTCCTTGTAGCTATTGATCAGTGTATAGAACAAAAGATGGATTTTATTATTTTTGCCGGAGACATATTTAATACTGCCCTTCCTTCATTGGATATACTTAAGATAGTCACAAAAAAATTAAAGGAACTTAAAGACAAAGATATCCCGTTGTATGTCATTGCTGGATCTCACGATTTTTCCCCCAGCGGAAAGACCATGATCGAAGTTTTGGAAAATGCAGGATTGTTAAAAAATGTCTGCCGTGGAAAAGTTCATCCAGAAACTAAAGAGCTCCATCTTCAATTTACAGAAGATCCAAAAACCGGAGCAAAGATCACTGGCATTCTAGGGCGCAAAGGACAGCTGGACAAAAGTTATTATCAAAACTTACACCTTTCTGAACTTGAAACTGAAAATGGATACAAAATTTTCATGTTCCATACTACCCTTTCGGAAATGAAACCCAAACATATGGATAAAATAGAATCACAGCCGGCATCATTCCTTCCAAAAAATTTCAATTATTATGCAGGTGGCCACATCCATCATCCTACCAAGATTGATCTTGACGGATACGGCACACTGACTTATCCAGGAGCTTTATTTCCAAACAATTTTTCAGAGATAGAAAAATACAGCCACGGAGGTTATTACATTGTCACTTTTGAACAAGATGTACAAAACAAACAATATCAACAAAAGATAGATTGGATCCCCTTAAAAATAATTGAACATCATCCCATAATATTGAACTGCAATCATAAGTCGCCGGAAGTGATAACTTTTGAAGTTATGGAATTATTAAACAAGATCAACATCAAAGACTCTATCATCACCATCAGATTAAATGGTACGCTTAGTAATGGAAAAGTTACCGATATTGATTTTAAATACATTTTCACAGATTTATATTCAAAAGAAGCATATTTTGTCATGAAAAACACCGCAAATCTTCAATCAGAAGAATATGAAGAGATAAAAATAACTGCATCTGATCCTGAAATGATGGAAGAAGAGATCATCAAAGAACATTTACAGCAAAGCAAAGTTTTTGGCGCTGAAAAAGAATTAACCCTTACTAAAACCCTTTTACAGGCATTGAATAACATCAAAAAAGAAGGCGAGACAAACAATGATTTTCAGGAGCGGATAATTGGAAATCTTGACAAAATATTGAAACCATGAAAAGGTAAAGTCATTAAAAAATAAACAATTGATCAATTAGATTATTTTAAAAATTATTTAAAAAACAAATTGAAAAAAAAATAAAGGAAAGAAAGAAAACTTTCTTATCTTCTTTTTCTCAGGTAAGCTATAACCACAGCTACTATGACCGCTGCTGCGATCAAAGCTATTACCCAGCTGGCAGTGCTTAACTGCTTCATTTCTGGAGCTGGCTGTTCACCTGCTGCTGCTTCTGGAACTGCTGCTGGCTGTTCACCGACAACAGGAGCTTCTTGAGCTGCCGGAGCTTGAGCAGTTGCTGTTTCTCCAATCACGAAGTAGCTGAATCCAGGTGTGCTTGCGCTATAATGCACATAAGCATCATCTTCCTGACCTACCTGTGTTGGAAGTTGTGTCCAGACACCATCTTTGTGATGGAACATAGCCACGCTTCCTTTAGTCAACTTATTCTCAGCCAACCATGCTTTTTCAACTTTAAAGTCAACTTTTGCGCTTTGAACTAATTCATCTTTCAAAGCAGGGCCTTTTACAATCTCAAGGTTTCTGTAAACTTTTCCGCTGAAAGCAGATAAAGATACTGGAAGTTTAGATAACTTGTTGACTTGCAACCAAGCTCCGTAAACTTTCTGAGGAACACTAAAGCTTACTTCAGTTACTCCTATTGCGCCATTGTTAACTTTAACACTTGCAGTTTCACCTGCATTTATGGAAGTCCATACTGTCTTACCATACTGTCCTGCTGCGCCAGATGATGAGCCTCCACCGGCACCGCCAGATCCGCCACCTCCATTGGAAACAGCAGTTACTGTGTATGATCCGGTTGCGGTTTTCTGATTTCCTGCGAAATCATTAACCGTACAGGTATCTGAATTGAAACTTCCTGTTGAAGATCCGGTAGTTATAGTTTGAGTAACTGTTCCTCTAGAAGCAGTTCCACCTGCGAAACTTGCATCCATAACCCCTGATAAACCATCGCTGGAGGTACAAGTACAGGTGGTCGTTGCTCCTGCTTCAACCGAAGTACAACTTACGGCTACTGTAGGCACAGTTCTGTCGATGGTAAAGCTAAAGTTCTGTGTGAAGTTCTTGTTAGCGTTACTATCGTTAGCCAGTACAGTGATAAAATACCTTCCTTCTGCCAAAGCAGTCAAGTTAAATATTGAGATGTTGGTAGCGTTCCATCCCACCCCGCCAACCACATTAAGTGTTGAGTTCGGTCTGGCCGGGATTAAACCATTGACAGGCCCCTGTTGCCAACCGGTAATGTTAACAGTCCCACTATTATTAGTAAAGTTAAAGTACACTAAGGTCAGTTGTGAAATCAAGTAACTATCGTTTATGTGCGCAGTAAGGTTAGTAACCAAAAAGTTATTGGTTTCTCCCCCTCTTGGAACATAACTATTACTTAAGTTCTGTCCATTAGTCAAGTTACCAAAGATGATTTCAGTTACGTTTGGCGGAGTCCTATCAACTAAGATACTGAAGTTAGACTGATTAGCCATCCGGTTATTCACCGAATCGTTTGCATAGAACCAAAACACATACAACCCATCGTTTAATCGCGAAGGAGTAAGGTTGATTCCCCAGGTCCATTCATTTTTTAAAGCAGTTACGTTAGTTTCCGTACCATTATTAAGGTTATTAATACCAACTATAACTGTTTGGACAGTCATATTGATCAATTTTGATATCAACCCATCACCGGATTGATTTCTGGTATCGTTATAAGTAACGTTGATAAAGAATCTTTCAACACCCAAACTAGTGATGTTAGAACTATTATCCCATCCAGGAGTAGTCATGTTTATCCTCTGGCTGGTTAAGTTAGGGGGAGTGTTATCTATAGATATATTGTGAGGGATATAATCTAGAGTAGTTCTGTTACCACTATCTCCTTGCGGAGGAATACTGACGTTTTGCACTGTAACAAGGAGACTATAAGTCCCATCAGGCAAAGTCCTTGTATTTAAAGTAAAGTTAAAATAAGATCTGCTACCTGAAGCATTGACGAAAACGGTGGCGTTAAGAACAGTTATGTTTCCAGCAGTATAGACAGAACCATTTTGAGAGTCTACGAAAGAGAAGGTTACGTTAGTTATGTTATTTAACCCTTGTAGAGTCAAATTGAAGGAGACAGTCCCACTAAGGTTACTGAAGTTATAGTTTGTTCTTCCAAGCGGATTCTGGGTTGAATTTATTGAAAGATTAAAAAATTCTGGAGTCGCAGTCAAGGGACTAGATGTCAATGGACCTAGCGCAACCACAAAAACCGCCAATAAAGCAACAACTAAAACTATCGATAAAAAATAACCTTTGAATTTTCCTTGTAAATCCATCATATTTCATAACCTCTTTTTTTTAATATTGATTGTGAACTATCTTCTAGAACAAAACTACAACCTTTATAAATATTTAGTTCTACTGAAAAATAGTGACTGGATTTGTCGACGAGATTTTCCGCATATTTTATATAATTTCATTTATTTGTGCTGATAATGGATCGATTTACACTCAATAGATTTCCAATAAAAGATAAAACTATTTTTCTCAGAGCAGATTTTAATGTTCCTTTAGCCAAAGGAGGGATCACAGATAATACAAAAATAAAAGCCACTCTTGATACTATTAAATTTCTGCTCCACAATGATTGTAAAATAGTTATAGCAACTCATCTCGGCCGCCCAGATACGCCTTCAACAGAAAATTCTACCAAAGTGATAGCAAAAGAATTAAAACGGCTGCTTCCCAGCATAACCTTAGTCCATCTTTCTGATTGTATCGGCAAAGAGATCAAAGAAAAGATAGAAAAAGGAAAGCCAAAAACCATTTTTATGCTGGAAAATCTGCGTTTCTACAAAGAAGAAGAGCAAAACGATACTTTTTTTGCTCATTCTCTAGCCACTCTTGCAGAGATATATGTAAATGACGCCTTCGGCGTCTGCCACAGAAAGCACGCATCTATCGATGCGATCACCAGATATATGCCTTCTATCGCCGGATTATTGGTAGAAAAAGAATTATATTACCTTTCCAAAGCTTTATCGCCAAAGAAACCAGCAGTATTGATCATGGGCGGAGCTAAATTAAATAAAATACATCTGTTGGAAAATGCGCTTCGTAAATATGATTATGTATTGATAGGCGGCGCATTGGCTTTTTCATTCCTTAAAGCTAAAGGGATCCCTATAGGAATGTCTAAAGCTGATTCAGATTCGATCGAGATAGCAAAAAAAACACTTGCTGGAAGGAACCGCTCTAAGATAATACTCCCTATCGATTTCAAAGTAGCCGAAAAATTCACCGCTAACAGCAAGACCGAAATAATCAGATATAACGAAATCAAACCAAATCAGATAGGATTAGATATAGGACCAAGAAGCGTGGCTTTATTCAAGAAATACCTGGCTCCAGCAAAGACCATAGTCTGGAACGGGCCGCTGGGCTATTTTGAATGGGCTTCTTTCGCGCAATCGACTAAAGATATCGGTCGGTATTTGGGGACATTACAGGATTCAATAACTATAGCCGGAGGCGGGGAGACCACAGAAGCTTTGATAAAATTTCATCTTCACCATTCTTTAACCCATCTATCAACCGGCGGAGGCGCTTCTATCGCCTATCTTTCAGGAGAAAAACTTCCCGGGATAACAGCGCTGGAACAGAATTATAAGACATTTAGAAGAAAGATAATATAAATCAGGCATATAACTGAATAAATAAGATCATAACAGAAGATTTATTTTCTTTTTCAAAGAAGATTCAACTTTCTGCTGGATCGAATCCTTCAATTTAAATAGAGAATTGTTTAAATTTTCGATCTGTGACCTCATGGAATTTATCTCTTGATTAAGCTTTTGCGTCAAAACAGCATAATGTTCTACCCTATATGAAGCATCGTCTACTTTTAGGTTGAAATCGTGCTGCTGCAGTATGGACCTCACTTTTTTAAGTTCATCATTCAGCTGTTTATGCTTCATCTGATACTGTTCCAGATCAGATCTTTCCAGTAAAGGCAGTATAGCTATGAACTCTTCCTGGCGCAGAGAGATCTTATCTTGTTTTAATAGTGCTTTCAGATGCTGCAAGGTATGCCTTATTGCTAAATGCTCATCTTTCATCAGCGCAGTGAGGGGATCATCGATATAAGAACGTATAAGATCGGTATCCCCTTCCATGTTTTTATGCTGCCGCAGCAATGGCTTCATCTTTGAGAAGAAAGAGATTATGTTCATCTCATTATCATCGATATCTCGCAATAACACCTCTCTTCTCTTTTTGATGGATTCGATATCCGAAGACTTGGCATCTGAACGCAGGTCCTGCAGCGACTTCTCTTTTTCCTGCTTCTTTTCCATCGTTGATGCCAGCCGGTTTTTTTTAGCTTCAAATTCTTTTTGCAGTGCTTTCCCCTGACCAGTTATCTGCTCAGCCAGATCAAGTTCTGCCATTATTGAAGACAGGGCGGCATAACCGCTTTCAGCGATGTTTTGGTCAAAAGTCTTCCGCAAGGCATCTAAGTCCAACAGCCATTTCAATAACGGATTTAAAGATTCAGTCTGGCCGCCTTCAAAAAGAAAATCATAATCGGCTGCGAAAGAGCTGGATTCTATCTTCTGCGATAAGGCCAGTAATTTTTCCGCAGCTTTTTCATTAATTGTGAGGACTTTCTCCAAGGTGACTTCTCCTTCAAAACGCAATAGATCTAAAAAATTCCTGGTTTCCCTAAATAGGGGGAAGATCTCTTCAGCATTGGGCAGTTTCCTGACTTTCTGCGTCCATTCATCTATGCGAAAATTCAATAACTGCGACTTGCCGCGCATGCTGCTGAGATATTGCTGAGTATTTTCCTGTATATTTGAAGTGCGGATCACTTCCTGAGAACGGAGCTGCATCCAGGGGCGTAATCCAGTAAGCGGAATATCTTCTGGCGTATCAGCTTTTTCCTTCTTAAAAACATGTACAAAACGTGAAAAAGTTCCCATGCATTCACCCGCTTAAGCCGGTTACTTTGCGGTATTTAATTATTTCTATACGCTAAAATAATATCCCGGAGATGAAATATTAGGTAATGGAACCATAAATAAGAATAAATAAAAGATAAGAAAAAGATCAGCAGGTGACTGCTATCCACCTGTTATTGTTACCTTCGTTAGATTCGGCTACCTTTTTCTCCATATCTACCGTTACATTAAGTATGTGGTTAGTGACGCACCTATACTTAGTTACACTTCCTATAAAAGTATATTCGGCATTTGGAGCGAGAGCACCTAAAGTATACCCCGCCGGATCGATTAAAGGCGTACTTTTGCTAAAATAAGTAATGAACGAGATACCAACTCCAGTGCTTGCTGACCCAATATTTTTCACAGTCGCATTGACCCGCACAAAAAGCTGCTGTTCATATACAGTATAGGTATAATTGCTTTGGTTGGTTTCATTATAACCCTGCATAGGAACTGCCACTTGTTCTAGCACTTTAGTTACATTAAGGGAGCTTACTACTAAATCAGGTTTTAACGTCGTATTAGTAACCGTAGTTCCATCAGAACTGCCAGAAGAAGATGTGCCTCCTGTAGAGGTAGTGCCGTTAGTTACGTTGGTAACAGAACCATCAGAACCACTAGCAGAGGAAGTGCTTCCTGTAGAAGTAGTGCCGTTAGTAACATTGGTAACGGAACCATCAGAACCACTAACAGAGGTAGTAGTAATGTTGGTAACATTAACATTAGTACCATTAGCAGCCACTTTTTGACCACTTCTCGTGATCTTAAACGCTTCACCGGTAGAACAGCTCACTAAGAATAATAACATTACACTTAAACTAATGATTATAAATATTTTATTTCTTTCCATCAAAAACACCTCGATTTTAATTTAGAAAATAAAAGAATTATATAAATCTGTCGAAAACATCGGCACGTCCCACATTTGAGATAAAAAAAAACAATTTAAAAACAAAAAAAGAAGAAAAAAATTAATGGTAAACTACAATAACCCGCATGGCTGAAATATTTACCCCTGCTTCAGTGAATCTTTGCTGGTTCTCCGTCCTTGAGCCGATACCAAAACTATCTAAATCCGAAATCTGCCAAGGATTGCCAGTAGAAGGATTTGTGGCCCATTGTATTCCTGCCCAGCCAAAACCAGGAGTTATGGAACACCATAAGCTAGATCCAAAATAGCTATCCCAGCTGCCAGACTCGTCCGGAAATGAAATCATCGGCCTCATGCAGGTGTGTACAGGATCATACTCCTTCAAATAATACTGCCCATCGACATGATCAATTATACTTCCTGCCGGAACGGCGCCAGAACCATCAAATCCGAT
>CAYHKV010000045.1:0-4423 GCA_964357125.1 uncultured Methanosarcinales archaeon
AAATATCCAAAACAATTTATTCATTGAGCTTAAAAGCCTTCATTTCTTTTTATAAATATCGGTTCACTTTCAAATGACAAATCAATTATTTGTCGAGAAGATTTATGATTATTATTCACTATTAACTCCAACAATTATTTAGTTCTAATTTTTCTCTCTGATGAACACTAGCTTAGGAATACGCTTTCGTTTTACAAAGTGGATTATCAAGAGTAATGCAGCTATAAACACAACAAAACCAAATAGGTATAAACTATAATCTTTAAATGCCTGTTTATAAGATGATAACTGCACGGCTAATCCAAATAACGGCTTCTTTTCTTCCACAACTTCAAATGGATATCCGGCCAAAGCGACATCTTCCTGATATTTAACTTTCACAAAAAACATGTAAACGCCGGGCAGGATATCTGCTGGCAGAATAATTTGTTTAAGATATTCCACTTCGTTCTCAATTACTTTAGTCTCAATTTCATCAAAGATGACATTTCCAGCTTTGTCCTCAATATTATATTCCATCGTTACTGCTACCGTGCCGATAGTTTTAATGTTGATTGCGCGTATTTCTGCTGCCAGTTCCTGGCCGGGCAATACTTTTCGGTATTTTTCCGGGATGTTTACGCTGACGTCAAATAAAATTCCCGGCAGATGCACTGGTTCGGGCAGTTTTTTTAAAACTTCTTCCACTACTTCTGCTGGCGGGGCCGTTGTTTTTTTCTTCGAACTACCTCCGCCTCCGCCACCTCCTCCTCCAGTGCCGCCTGCTGGCGTTCCTCCAGCCACAGGAGTTTCAGCTGGTTGAGTTGCGCTTCCCAATACAAAAGCAGTTAAGTGAGTTATATTTGATTCCAAGAGGTTGTTGCTTGTGTCCACTGTCTCGGATTCTTCCTGCCAAGCAGTTGAAGAAATATTATAAGAAAATAATTCTAACTCTGATTCTGCAATGCCTGCAGCAGTAAGCTCTGCTTGATCATAAGTAAACGTTAAAGTAAGTTTGTTAATGTTATGCGAACTTTCATTGTCAGCAGAGATGCTGTAATATTTATACGATGCAGTATCAGATCCAGTTACGCTGAATGAGCTGTTTATGGGTGTGGAATTAAACTCTGCCGCGCTAAAAGATTGTTGTTTTAATGTTTGGGAAATATTGGCTGTAATATTCAGCTGTGGAAGCAGTATGATAGTTTGGGTAGCATTAGCGGTGATATTTTTCTGAGTTAAGTTCTGGTTATTTACTGCAGCATCGGTGATCATAAATCCTATGGAAGCATCTCTGATATTATTCCTTGAATCATTGCATCTGACAAATATTTCTTGTTCTGAATCTATACTTAGCGAGGGCAATATTTGGGAATGTGTTGTTCCATCGGTTACGCCCATTATAGTAAAAGTGCTATTATTTTCATGCCTAAATAAGCAGATGGCATTTTCATTAGTAGTTAGGCCTAATTCCGGTGTCGTATCATTGATTGATCCAAGAGGGTTCGTAAATACGATTAAAGGCGCGGCATCAAAACTCAATAAAAAATCAACAGATGTATTTTGATTTGCGCAGCTTGATTCGTCTTGGACGGTGATCTTCACAAATTGATTACTGGTGTCTTCATCAGGATCGAAAGAGATATAGCCGCTACCATTAATTGTGAACAAAGAAGTATTGTCATAATAATTAAGGGTATCGTTATTTCCGCCAGGGTCGCTGGCATTGACCTGTAAGGTGAACACTTCATCTTCTCCAGCGTCAATGATTTGATTATTAATAGAGAATGAAGGGGGTTTATTATTACAGAATGATACTGTTCCTTGCGAACTGGTAGCTCCTCCAGAAATAAATGGCTGTGATTCAAGTGTGACTCTGCTGATGATAAGGATATTTACTATGGTAAGTAAAATAATAAGTACTATCAGTACAACAGCTAATCCTCCTTTTTGTTTCACTAAGTTAAACAGTCTTTAGAAGTATAAATACTTATCTTTTCTATCTCAGCTGCTGGTCTACTTCTTCCGCAACTGTCATCAGTTCATCAAATAACGATTCCACATCCTTGTGCAAGTCATCTATAACTTTAGTGAGTTTCTGTTCTCTTAACAGGTATCCTTCTTTTTCCCTGACTACGATGCCTGCATCCATGAGCTTGATCAGATGATGCACTACCGTCCCCCTGGTCAAGTTGAGTTTTTCGGCTATGTCATCAGAAGAAAGCGGGGAATTAGTGTTTGATTTTTTAACTAAAGTGATGAATATGCGGAAACAACTGCTGTCTTTATCCCTTAGGTTAAATAAGCCGAGTGAGTTGCCTAACCATTGTAAGTCATTATTAACATTTCCCTCGCCTGGCCGGCGGACTTTCAATACGGTCACTCTTCTGATCATAAGTCCTTGATTTTTCTGCTATTTTTAAGTTTTACCCGAAATTTTTATATATAAGTTCGGTTTTAATGCAACAAGGTCGACTTAAAGTCAACACAACAAAGGCCAAAAAACATGAAAACCGAACCGAAAACTGAACCTAAAAATGAAGATGAACAAACTTGCTGCGGCGGCAGCTGTCATGATAAAGATAAGTCGGCAGAATCATGCGAACAAAAGTGCGTTTCGCTTACGGTAGAAGAACTGACTGATATGCTTAAACGCACTCAGGCTAATTTTGATAATTACCGCAAGCAGATGCAGGCATATAACGAAGAAGTCAGAAAGATGGCTTCCCGCGACATAGTGCTTCAGATCTTGCCTACCATCGATAATTTTGAATTGGCTCTCAAAAGCGCAGGAGCTAAGAACGAATCAGCAAAAGAATTCATTCACGGCATGGAATTGATACATGCTCAGCTGATGAAAGTGCTTGAAGAAAATAATGTGGTTCCCATGGAAACTGTGGGAAAAAAGTTTGACCCTTACTATCATGAAGCGTTAGTAAAGATCCCGTCTGATAAAGAAGAAAACACCATCCTGGAAGAATTCCAGAAAGGATACCTTATGCATAGTAAAGTACTGCGCCACGCAAAGGTCAAAGTAAGCGCAGGAAAGACAAACGTTCAAAAAAATAAATAATATTGATAACGGAGGAATATAAAAATGACAAATTATAGGCCAGGAACACTTAATATAGAAAAAATTGTTGAAAATCTTTATTTTGCGGTGACGGGTGATGAACCTGATGAAAAGATGAAAAAAAGAGTCTACGCCGGAGTAGAAGGCATGGTGGCTCTATATAATGAAAATCAGAGCGCATTTTATGCCTTAGCTGCAGTATATGTAAAGCAAGCAGCTGATCATCCCGGAGTAAGTAAAGGAGCATATGAATTGCTTGATACTATAGCGCAATACTTGGTGGGAAAATCAGGATTATCCAATAAGAAAATGAACAATGAACATACTCAAGGAGGAATATAAAAATGACAAATACAAAACATTCAGGACCAACTATCGGGATTGATCTGGGAACAACCTTCTCTGCAGTCGCAGTTATGGAAGGCGGTAAACCCACCATAATCCCCAACGCTGAAGGTACGAGAACTACTCCCAGCGTCGTACATCTTAAAGAACAAGAGACGATTGTCGGACAGATCGCCAGAAACCAGGCTATAATCGATCCATCTCATACTATCAGATCCATCAAAAGAAAGATGGGCACTGATGAAAAAGTAGAGATAGACCAGAAGGAATATACTCCTGAACAGATCTCAGCTATGATACTGCAGAAATTGAAACGTGATGCAGAAGCATATCTCGGGCAGAAAGTCAATAATGCAGTTATCACCGTACCTGCTTACTTTAACGACGCTCAGAGACAGGCGACAAAAAATGCCGGAGAGATCGCCGGACTTAATGTGCTTAGGATCATAAACGAGCCTACCGCAGCAGCTCTTGCTTACGGATTAGACAAGCAGGGAATTGACCATACTATATTGGTATTCGACTTTGGCGGAGGTACTTTTGACGTATCTATCTTAGAACTAGGCGACGGCGTGTTTGAAGTAAAATCAACTTCCGGAGATAATTTCCTGGGAGGAGATGATATCGATCAGATCGTCATGGATCATCTGATAAAAAACTTCAAGAATTCAACGGGCATAGATCTGCGCAATGATGCAGTGGCCATCCAGCGACTGAAAGAAGCGGCAGAAAAAGCAAAAATAGAGCTTTCCGCCAAGACTAAAGTGGAGATCAACATCCCTTTCATCACTGCGGATCAGCACGGCCCGAAACATATCAAAGAAGAATTGACGAGAGCTAAATTTGAAGAACTGATCTCTGACATAATCAAAAGGTTAGAAACTCCGGTAAAAAATGCTCTTCGCGACGCTAATTTAACTCCTGCAAAGATCGCTAAGGTAATCTTCGTAGGCGGTTCGACCAGGATCCCTGCAGTGCAGGAATTAGTGCGAAGATTGGCCGGGAAAGAAGGTGACAAATCAGTTA
>CAYHKV010000045.1:4433-7845 GCA_964357125.1 uncultured Methanosarcinales archaeon
GTTAATCCTGATGAAGCCGTAGCGATAGGCGCAGCTATCCAGGCTGGTGTCCTGGCCGGAGACATCAAAGATGTATTGCTGCTTGACGTGACTCCTCTTTCGTTAGGGATTGAGACTCTCGGCGGAGTTTTGACTAAGCTGATCGAGAGAAACAGCACCATCCCCACCAGAAAATCGCAGATTTTCTCGACTGCAGCGGACAATCAGACTGCCGTGACCATCAGGGTCGCGCAAGGAGAGCGTCCAATGTTTTCCGATAACAAAAATCTGGGCCAGTTCGATCTGGTAGGCATCCCGCCTGCGCCTCGCGGCGTTCCGCAGGTAGAAGTAACTTTTGACATAGATGCCAACGGCATCCTCAATGTAAGCGCTCAGGATAAAGGCACCGGTAAAGAACATAAGATAAAGATCACCGGAACAGGCAACCTGAACAAGGATGAAGTAGAGAGGATGCGCGACGAAGCTAAAAGGAACGAAGCGGAAGACGAAAAGAAACGCGCTAAAGTAGAAGCCGAAAATCAGGCTGATTCGATGATCTTCCAGACCAAGAAAGTGATGGAAGAATTCAGCAGCAAGATCGATGCCAAGACTAAGCAGAAGATCGAAGATAAGATCTCCGCTTTGGAAACTGCGCGCAAGGGAGAGGATCCTGCCGAGATAAACCAGAAGATCGAAGAGCTGAACAAAGCAGTTCAGGAGATCGGCTCTAAGATCTATCAGGATTCCGGCGCTTCACAGCCGCATGAACATGCCCCTAACGATAAGCATGCTGACGATGCCGGCGATGACAACGTCGTAGATGCTGAGTTCACTGAGAAGAAAGGCAAGAAAGCATAAAGCATATAAATGCTTTTTTTATTTATTTTTTTAAATATCTTTTCAACCATGAAACTTCCAACAGAAAAACAATGCCTGGACTATTTTGATGAATATGTAGTTCCACACAATATTTTCAAGCATTGTCTAGCAGTAAGAGAAGTAGCTGTTTTTTTAGCTAAGGAATTGCAAAAAAAGAATATTCCGATAGATGTTGAACAAGTAAGCCGTATGGCTCTTCTTCATGATCTGTTTAAAGTTGTAGCTCTTGACCTGCTGCAGCCAAATAAATTCCATAAATATCAATTCAATGAGAAAGAGATCGCCATGTGGAAAAAGTTACGCGAGAAGTATAAAGGTATGTATGAGACTGAAGTAGCTTATGAAATATTAAAAGATGACTTTCCTGAATTTGCGGTAGCATTGAAAAATACCAGCAATCCTTATAACGAACACAAAACCTGGGAAGAACGGTTGGTACATTACGCAGATTGGCGCGTTTTCCAGAAAAAAGTAGTGTCTCTGTCCGAAAGATTAGCTTATCTTACAGAACGTTATCCCCGCAGCAATGAAGCTTGGGAAAAATACAGGGATGCAGTTCTTGCCGATGAAACTCTCATATTCACCAATCTTAAATTTCAGCCGGACGAAGTGGCATCATTGATAGAGGTAAAACCATGAGCCAAGATTATTACAAGACGCTGGGCGTTGAGAAAAGCGCCGGCAAGGAAGAGATCAAGAAAGCTTTCAAGAAATTGGCCATGAAATACCATCCTGACCGTGCTCCCGATGATAAGAAAAAAGAATACGAAGAAAAATTTAAGGAGATAAATGAAGCGGTCTCAGTTCTAGGCGACGATAAAAAGAGGCAGCAATACGATCAGTTCGGCAGTTCGGCCTTTTCCGGAGGAAGCGAAGGCTTCCAGCAGGGATTCGACTATTCAGACATAATGTCGCAGTTTCGCTCAGGAGCATTCGGAAACTTTGATGACTTATTTGACCATCTTTTTTCAGGTTCAGGCCATCGCAAGTCAGCCAGACGCGGTTCCGATCTATTGTATGAGACAGAGATAACTTTAGAGGATTCTTACCTGGGAGCTAAAAAAACTATCCCCTTAAATAAATTAGAGCGCTGTAAAGAATGCAAAGGAAAAGGCGCTCATGAATTTGAATCCTGCCATCACTGCCGCGGATCAGGATATATCAAAACCACCCAGCGCACTCCTTTCGGATTGTTCCAGCAGACCGGGCCTTGCCCTTACTGCCATGGGCAGGGAGAACTGCCGCAGGATTCTTGCAGTAAATGCAGCGGCGAAGGTTTACTGAGGCAGAAAAAAGAAATAGAAGTCTCCATCCCTGCGGGGGTGCAGGACGGGATGAGATTACGCGTTCCAGGAGAAGGAGAGATCGGCGATCAGAACGGCGCTTCAGGCGATTTATATTTACAGATACATGTCTTGCCGCATAAAGTATTCGAACGCAGCGGCAATGACCTTCATCTGACTATTCCCATCTCTTTTTCACAAGCAGTTTTGGGCGACGAGATAGAGATCCCTACTCTGCGTGAGAAAGCCATGCTGACCATACCAGCAGGTACGCAGACAGAAACTGTATTCAGGATGCGGGGAAAAGGCATGCCTTCGCTGCATGGTTCTGGATATGGTGACCAGATGGTCAAAGTTCATGTCGAGATACCCAGCAAGCTGAACAAGAAGCAGCGTGAATTGGTAGAAGAATTGCACGAAGAGAAGCCGCAGAAAGGATTTTTTAAGAGGATGTTTGGGTGAATGGATGACTAAAAAAATTACTCTCGAACAGAAAAAAGAACTTATTCAAGTGCATTTAGTGCATGAAATCAATATGTTAGGGGTTGCATTAAATTTAATAGAAGAAGAATTTACTCCTAAATGTGAGAAATTTAAAGAAAGTATTATTGTAGATTTATACTTAACTCACGCTAGAAACTTATGGATGTTTTTTTATGGAAAACATAAAAAGGATTATTATGCATATGCCCAACATTTTATGGCTTCTAATGTTGATTGGAATGTAGTAAGACCACCTATTTCTCCTTGGATTAAAAAAATAAGTGAAACTGTGGAATGTTATTTATCTCATCTAACTTATAAAAGAAAAAAGGGAAAGAATACAGAATGGAATTTAAACGAGTTACATCAAGAACTAATAACCGTAAGCAAAGTGTTTTTAACACATTTGGATGAATCCTTAGGAAAATCAGAACTAAGTGCATTTTTATCGATTAAATCTTCTCAACAGAAATCTTTATAAATAACCTTCATTCCTAAGCTCTTAACCAATATAACTACTGGCTCGGCATAGAGCATAAAGTGCCGGTTTCTGTCCAGTAGGAGGTCGCTAAATGGATAAAGAACAGATACAAAAGGCATTACAGGAAATCAAAAGCCAGCCTAAACGTAAGTTCACTCAGTCATACGACTTGATAATCAATCTTAAGGATCACGACGTAAAACAAAATCCGGTCGACTTTTTTGGCAGCCTGCATTACTCAAGAGGCAGAAAAGTGAAAGTTGCCGCTTTTGTCGATCAGCTTTTGGTCGAACAGGCAAAGAAATTC
>CAYHKV010000046.1:0-7768 GCA_964357125.1 uncultured Methanosarcinales archaeon
ATTGAGAAAAGAAGAACTATTATTTTTCTTTTGTGGTACTAGACTAAATACGTACGGGGTGTAACTACTCTTGGACAATAGATCACCTTTTATTCTCCCTAATTAATGTTCTACCCTATTGGGCTATGCCCTCAAAAAAGACGTTCCCAAAAATCTCCCCTTACACATTTCTTCCATAAATCTTAATAATACACCTATGGTTTCCATCATATGTTTTCCTTCACCATACTGCATAAAGACAAGAAGTCAGAAGCAAGGACCGGAATAATCTCTACGCCCCACGGCAAGATAAAAACGCCTGCATTCATCCCCGTAGCCACCCAAGCCACGGTAAAATCATTGACTGCGCAGCATCTCAATGAGATCGGATTTGATGCTATCCTCTGCAATACTTATCACCTATACCTCCGCCCCGGCGCAGATACCGTCAAAAAGTTAGGCGGATTACAAAAATTTATGGGCTGGAACAAGCCGGTATTTACCGATTCCGGCGGCTTTCAGGTATTCAGCCTTAAAGAGAATCTATGCACCGTCAATGATGATTGCGTGGAATTTAAATCCCATATCGATGCCAGCAAACATCTCTTCACTCCAGAAAAATCCATGCAGATACAACAGAAGTTAGGCGCAGATATCATCTTTGCTTTTGACCAATGCCTAGCTATCAGCGCTGATAAAGAAACTACACAAAAATCATTAGCAAGAACCCATAGCTGGGAAGAGCGCAGCTTAAAAGAGTTTACAAAATTAAACAAAGATGATAAGCAAGCTTTATACGGCATAGTACAGGGCGGCCGCTTCAAAGAGCTGCGGGAAAAAAGCGCCAAATTCGTCGCTTCAAAACCTTTTCAGGGTATCGGCATAGGCAGTATTTTCGGCGACCCTAAAGAAGAAAGCAGGCTCTTGGTAAAACACTCCCTCAAATTCCTGCCTTATGAAAAGCCAAAACACCTCTTAGGCATCGGCGCTGTGGATGACTTATTTACCTACACTCTATTGGGCCTTGACACTTTTGACTGTGTTCTGCCGACCAGGTTAGCCAGGGAAGGTTATGTATTCGTAGGGCCGAAAAGCGGAGGAAAACTAAAAAATAAGTTCAGGTATAGGATAACCAATACTCGGTTCAAAGACGATCCTGCCGTTATCGACACGCATTGCAGATGTTATGTCTGCACCAATTTTTCCAGGGGATACCTTCACCATCTTTCTAAAGCTAACGAATACTTATTTTATACCTTGACTACTTATCATAATCTCTTTTTCTTTCATAGTCTTATGGAAGAGATCAGAAAAGCCATCGAAGAAGATAAGCTTTTAGAACTTAGCAAGAGATGGATGAAATAAACATATTTTAAAATTGCTATTTCCATAATATTTTTGTCCGATTGGGCTTCACCGTTCATACAACTTCGCTTTATCCGTAAACCCATTCACCTGTGAAGCAGTCTTCCCAGGAAAAGCTTCAAACCTAATCTTCCTATTTTCCAACATCTGCACTAATACTACTCCTTCAACTTGAGAAGAAGGTCTTGTTGAAGTAATTTTAGCAAAATTAACATTGTCCCAAAGCTCCCCCTTATCATTGATATAATTATAGGTTATTAATTCATATTTTATCAATCCGCTGGAGATATCTACTGACGCAGGATCAGGGGCATTACCTTTCACGGTAAACTGTTTAGCCTCTCCATCAAAATTCCCTATGGAGATTACTAAAGTATCCGGCACCAATCCATCATAAGCGAATGCTAGATGAGTAGACCAATATCCTGTTCCGCGGTTATATTCCGGTTTTCCGAAATACCAATTTGTATTTTCTTCAAACCAATTTCCCACTAGTTTGCCATCAATATCATAATCTATCCTGCCATCGCGCGGCTCTTTCTGACGAACATTTTTATCTAACAGCTGACTTTTAAGCGGCTCAGAGAAATAGCCAAACATATCTACAGTATGGATCTTCCATAGTTCAGCCTCATAATGCCCAGGCACAATAAACCCTTTCAGGGTTACATCATCATCATGTACTGAAAAATCAAACCCCGGAGCTGATCCCAGCACTTCACCTGCCTCTACCTTAACTGCTTCACGAGTTTCAAGCGCTTTCTGTAATTTCTCTGATAATTGATTCACATGGATATATATTGTCTTAAAAGAACAGGTATGCATGATCTCAAACCTATAATCTCCAAAGCTGCTGGTAGCGAATTCTGCGGGCATGCTGTTTAACTCCTTGATAACTCCTGCCGCAGGAGCAAAAACTTCCACGAAGGTAGAAGCATCATTTCTATCGCTCTGCCAGCTTTTGGCATAATAATACCCATGATCTATTGGAGTGACATGCCCGCCGATCATCAGCCCGATAGGCTCTATTATCTCTATATCTTCTATACGCATCGGCGGCGAAGTGAAAGTTACCACTCCTGTGCCTTCGCATAAACTCTCTGACGCCTGCTGTTTCTCGACAGATGTTTCCTGCTTTTGCGGCGGCATCTCTTCTACCAATACGATAGCATCTAATCGCTGCCTATAAACTTCGATCTCTTCTTGTGGGATGCTGGAAAGTTCGCTTAAGCGCTGTAATAATTGGTCATGATGCTTCTGCCCTATCTGTCCCGGCCCTTTCTCATACCAGTAATCAATCTCCCTTTTAACTTCCTTGAATTTATCATAATCCGTAGAAGGATGATCAGTAGCGGTGCCAGTAGGCTTTCCGTCCCATGAATTATTATTTTCCAGAATATCAGGAGATGAACAGCCGACCAATAAGATCAACAACATTATCAGCGCTCTTTTCATAGGAGAAGTATTTTCTTTTGCTTTAAAAACCTATTCTAACAGCGGTGGAAAATTAATGTATCAAAAATAATCTTCATATATCCAGCAGTACTTTCGCTTTCCAGCTCTGTGCATCTTTAACAACTTCAAACATATGCATGGTAACTGCTTTTACATCGACTTTTGGCTCATGCCTGACTACATCGATTTTTTCTCCATGAGCTATACAGGTCAAGCTATAAGCTCCTTCTTTTTCCTTGATGGTTATGTCAAACTTGCTGAACACTAACTGCTTGTAATCCTTAAAAAAAACCAATTCGTCCATGAAGTCAAACAGCATAGAATCGATCTTGGCATTTTCAGACAATATCTTGACTTTCTGTTTAGGCTGCACTTTAGCCACATCAACCATAGTCTCTTCTACTGCCAAGCCGCATTCATTGAACAGTTCCGGCAGAGTATCTGCTCTGGCTACGAACAGCACATCTGCGGTATGGTCAAAGAACTTATGGAAAGCCTTCATAAAAGCCTTAGAAACGCAGTAGGTTAAATACTTTTTCGTTTGTGCTTAATATGCCTGTACACTAAATAAGCTCCTGAAACCGCCAAGATCAAGACTACCGGTATTGTTACATATTCAGAATAATCCTTTATCTTATGCCAATTTTCTCCCAACACAAAACCCAGATAGGCTAAAAAAGCGTTCCATAAAGTTGCTCCGGCAAAAGTATATATGCAGAATTTCTTTAGGTCCATCTTACCCATGCCGGCCGGAATAGATATCAGATGCCTGACTACCGGGATGAAACGGCTGATAAATATGGTCTTTTCCCCTTTCTGGCTGAACCACTGCTCAGTCTTCTGTAAGTCGGTCTGGTCCAAGAACAGATATTTTCCTATGCGGTTCACTAACCTACTTCCCCCGTGTTTGCCTAAGTAATATGATATCAGCGAACCGATGATGCTTCCTGCTGAACTGACTAATATGACTAGAGCCAAGCTGAATCTTCCCTGTCCTGCCAGAAAACCGGCAAACGGCATGACTAACTCAGAAGGGATAGGAGCGATCATGCTTTCTAATGCCATCAGAATGAAAATTCCCGGATAGCCGAGATAAGAGATGATCTTTACACAAAATTCACCCAATGAGCTTAACAGTTCTAATACCATTTTGATAAAAGCAGAAGGAATAATATATAAATATGATGCTGCTTGATTTTTTAATGCCATATAAGATCGGAAGATACAGGACCGAAAGCAAGAAAGAATATGATCTAGACGCGCTTACCCATGAAGAAGGGGAGATGTTTCTCTGGCTGATGCATGAATACCAAACTACAAGCTCATGGAAAGAGTTTCAAGAAAGGACTGCTGACCCTATCAAAGATTTTGCCATGAAGATGCAGAGAATTATGGAAAAGAACGGACAATCCCTGCATTGGGAAGATGAAACTGTCTACATAGTGCGCGCAGACCTGCTTAGGAACGTAGGCATCAGGAACGGCGAATTAAAAGGAGATCTGTCAGACATGATCCTTCCTGAAGAGAAAAAAACAATTATTTAATTCTGATTTGGATACTAAAAGCCAACAATATTTATAACCTAAAATATAATGATCAGCTTACTGATGGTAAAGCCGCTACCGATACGTCCATGGCCGGTGCATCGCGCTGGAAAACCCGACCAATTGGAAGAGTTTTATCTTTTCAAGACGGAGCTGAAGCATTATCAGACCGAACAAGATCCAAGTTCTGATGAAGAGCCAGCTCTTGATCATCCCATCCTTTACGAAAGAGCTCGTTTAGATAAATTAGAACTATTGGTAAAAGGAGACTGCGACCCTAAAGAATATAAGCCTTGGTTAAATTATTTTTCTAGGGTAAAATCTACGCGGATAGTAAATCAGGCCATCGGAACATATAGGCTGTCTGCCAGATGTGACAGTGAACTTTTTTCTGCGCACTTGGAAACTCTCAGCCAAGAACTATTTAAACAGACCTACTTAAGTTATGAATTTAAGAATTTCAGATCAAGATTCCTGTTCATACCACCACGCTGCGACCTGATGGTAGAAAGCGATATCGGAACCGTACTTCAGGTACATCAATACTTATTAGGGAGAGACCTTTCAGAACAGACTGGCCTGTCAGCAAGGGAAAAAGAGATGCGTTTCAGCATGAGACCACGTAATTTGTTTGATAATTCTTTAGGCAAGATAATTATATAGATTACTGGCTTAATATCTGATCGATGGCTTTATAGCTAAAGAAGATGAATTGATCAAGAGATATTATGTGGTTTGAGAGATAAAACTGACGAGGTTCTAGATTCACCCCACCACAGCTTTGATTCTTCTTACACCAGCAGAACTGGCTTCCTCTTTGATGATCTTAAATTTTCCCACTTCTTTAGTATTACTTACGTGAGGACCGCCGCAGAATTCCTTGGAATAATCACCCATGAAATACACAGAAACCTTGTCAGGATATTTCTGGCCGAATTCCATCTGCGCGCCAATCTTCATCGCTTCATCCCTGGGCAGTTCCTTGCGGATGACCGGCAATGCTGATTTTATGACCCTGTTGACTTCATCTTCAACTTTCTTGATCTCTTCAACAGTCAGCTTGCGATCAAAACTGAAATCGAAGCGCAATCTCTCCGGAGTGATGTTGCTTCCCCGCTGTTTGATATTTACATCAATTACTTTTCTCAATGCTTCGTTCAACAGATGGGTAGCGGTATGCAGTCTAGTAGTTTCCTGAGAAATCTCTGCTAATCCGCCTTTGAATTTTTGTTCGGCGCCTTTTCTGGATAATTCCTGATGTTTCTGGAATTCTGCCAAAAAAGTTTCAACATCAACTTTGATCTTCTTTTCATCAGCTAATTCCTCGGTTATCTCTAACGGAAACCCATAGCTCTGGAACAATAAGAAAGCATCCTTGCCTGATATATCTCCCTGCGAAGACATCTTTTCAAATTCCTTCAGGCCTTTCTCCAAAGTTTTTTCGAACTTCTCTTCTTCTTTCTGCAGTTCTTCTAAGACTAACTTTTTATGCTGTGAAAGTTCAGTATAATAAATTCCGTAATCCTTGACTACCAATTCTGCCAACACGCTCAATGAATTATCAGGCAAACCTACCTGCTTGGCGTATCTTACCGCTCTTCTGATCAATCTTCGTAAGACGTAGCCCCTATCCATATTTGAAGGCAGGACCGCATTATCATCTCCTAAGATAAAAGTAGCTGCCCGGACATGGTCAGCTATTATGCGCATCTCTTTAGTGTGATCCTTATACTTTTTTCCGCTGAGCCGTTCTATTTTTTTGATGACTGGCTGGAACAGATCAGTCTCATAAGCGCTTTTCTTTCCGCTCAATACAGCTAAAGTCCTTTCAAAGCCCATACCCGTATCTACATTTTTTTGTTTCAACGGTTTTATTGAGCCATCTTTCTCTTTATGATACTGCATGAAAACATCATTCCATATCTCTACCCAGCGGTTATCAGCAGGATCAAACTTTTCTGGTGCGACAGCATCTCCCGTCCAATAGAACATCTCAGTAGAAGGCCCGCAAGGTCCTGTTTCTCCGGCGATCCAGAAATTATCCTTGCCCAAGAAAGCTATCCTTGCTTCATTGACACCTAAACTTTTCCAGATCTCAGATGATTCATTATCTTTAGGAACTATTTTGTCGCCTTGATAGACCGTAAAAGCTAATCTCTTCAAAGGAAGATTCAACCATCTTTTGTCAGTAAGAAATTCAAAACTCCAGGAGATTACCTCTTTCTTGAAATAATCGCCTAAGGACCAGTTGCCTAACATCTGGAAAAAAGTATGATGGGTATTGTCTCCGATATTCTCAAAATCCACCGTGCGGATACATTTTTGTATATTGGCCAACCGTTTTCCTAAAGGATGAGGCTGTCCGGACAGGTAAGGCACTAAAGGCTGCATCCCTGCCGTATTGAACAAGACCGAAGGATCATCCTTCGGAACCAGAGAAGCTGAAGGTATGATAACATGCCCCTTGCTCTTAAAAAATTCCAGATACTTGTCACGAAACTCATTTGCATCCATATCCTGCAGGAAACGGCCTTGATTTATATATTTTTATGGAATTTGAAGGTTAAGCGGCATATACAATATCAGCACCAACCATATATCTAAAAATATTCTTTACAATAGCCATGTCCCTGGAATCACTGCTAAAGCCGGTGCAATGGCTGGATGAGAAGGTATTGAAGCTCTATACCCAGCAGACTGCAGCATGGGAAGAGAAAGGTAGAAGCAAATATTCTTTAGCGCATCTTTACAACCTTACCGCTGCTGCAGCTAACTGTTTCTTTATGACGCTTTCTGGAAGTGATACTTATTTTCTTACCGGAACTGGACTTTTAGCTGCGCAAAGCTTGGATTTTGCCAGAAACGTGCACGGCCCTCTTTATGAAAACGATGCAGTTCAGGAAGGGATAATAAAACCACCAGTATCCATGGAGATCACCAAAAAGATATCTGCAGCCGCCAGACTGCCCATGATGGCTACCGGAATAGCTTTTATGATCCGCGGCATGATAAGTTTTGCTCATTATATAAAAGAAAAAGAACCGCAATATTTCATAGAAGCATTATATCAATGCTCCTTCGGATATGCGCTGATAGGCACCGCATCTTCTATCTATGTCAAGGATAATGATCCTAAGCTGCTGCAGAAAAAAACATCGGAAGAAAAGTTACAAGAAACAGATGTTCTTGAAGAAAGGATCTAATTAAGATCTTCTGCAACCGTAAGTTTTATATAAAATCGGCAATTATAATGTAATTATGGATACAGTGACAATTCCTAGGGAAGAATACCTTCATCTCAAAAAATTGGAAAAAATAGATTTTGATCTGATCAGGCAATTTACTGCCAGCTTAAATGACTTAAAACAAGGCAAATTTAAGAGACTTGCTTAATAATTTTCTCAGCAATTATTTTAAATTCATGC
>CAYHKV010000047.1:0-7766 GCA_964357125.1 uncultured Methanosarcinales archaeon
CCCATTAAAAAGCAGATCAAAAGATTTAGTCACATCTTCCCGGTCTTCCGGTTTCATGTGATAAAATGGCCTTACGTTCCATGGGAATAAAGTAAGGAATACAAATTCGCAGTTGTATTTCTCTTTTACTATCTCTCCTAAAAGGCGTTCTCCTTCAGAATCAAGGTCTTCATCATCTTTGTACTTCTTTCCCTTTTTTACCAATAATCTTTTTGCTTCTTCCATGGTTATTCGCGGAATCTCTGAAGGTACAGCCAGATCGACGCCTAATAAGGCTAATTCATCTGCTGCTTCTCTCTTAAGGGTGCTAGTTAAATCGATGAACATTTTTTCGATGAAATCCATCACATCGGTATAATCATTGATAAATCCCATCTCAAAGTCTACCCCTGTAAATTCAGTAAGATGCCTGGTAGTATGCGATTTTTCTGCCCTGAACACCGGAGCGATCTCATATACTCTTTCGAATCCCCCTGCTACAAACATCTGTTTGTAGATCTGCGGGGACTGGGCAAGATATGCCGGTTTTCCAAAGTAATCAATTATGAATAGCTCTGCGCCGGATTCAACTCCTACCGCAGTGATCTTTGGGGTATTTATGTTAGTAAACCCATTATTATCAAAAAAGTTAGTCAATATCTTGGATATTTTACTGCGTATCTTGAAGACTGCCTGTTTCTTCAGGTTTCTGGTATCCAAGAAGCGGTGGTCGATACGTTTATCAATATTAGTAAGCCCTTTATCAGAATTATCTATCGGCAGAGGCGTTTCAGAAGTTGAGACTACCTTTATGCTTTTGATGAGGACTTCAATGCCCCATTTGGATTCTTTGCTTTTATTTGCAGTTCCTATGATTTCAACCACTGATTCATTGGTGATGCCGTTTATGGCTTCAAAAGAAGCCTCATCAGTCTTACCTTTCAGGGCGATGGTCTGCATATCCCCGGTCCTGTCGCGGAGAATAAGGAATTTTATCTTGCTAAGGTTCCTGATATCCTGGACCCAGCCTTTCAGCAATAACTCTTGATCTAAGTTTTTCTGTAGATCTCTGATCAGGGTTCTTTCCATAAAGGTCGTAGAAATAGCGCCTCTTTTTATTGTTTTCTGTAAAAAAAGGCATATATTGAACTATTTTCAAACAAATCCCCAAAAACAATGAGTTTAAACAAAAAAGAAGAAGAAAAAGAAAATAAAAAATAAATAAACTTATCTTCTTTTTTTCTTTGCGCCTGCTTTTTTCTTAGCCATCTAGTCACACCTCTTTATACTAATTGAAACATAGTATTTCTTTTACCTATATTAATCTTTCTCAAATCGATGCTTAAAAATATCTATTGCGGATTATTTTTTGTAAAATTATATTATTTTCAAAGCCTTCCGCGTTTTTTTTCAGCAGCCACTATCCTTTTCAGTGCCAGAACATATGCTGCGGTCCTGAAACTATATTTACCGTCGGTAAATTGCTTCCAGATCTGATCGAATGCAAGCACCATCTTTTCCTGAAGCCTTTTTTTTACTTCCTCTTCGCTCCAGGATTCGCTCTTTTTGTTTTGCACCCATTCAAAATAAGAGACCGTGACTCCGCCTGCATTTGCCAAGATGTCCGGCAGGACCAATATTTTTTTCTTATAAAGTATCTCATCTGCTTCCGGAGTGATAGGTCCGTTAGCCAATTCTAAGACGATATCGGCCTTGATTTTGCCTGCATTTTCTGCAGTTATCACGTTACTCAATGCAGACGGTATAAGGACATCGCAATCACCGGCGAGAAGCTCTTCATTGCTTATTTTTGATGCTTCGGCGTATTCAGTCACGGATCCTCTGGTTTCCTTAATCTTGATAACCTGTTTGATATCTAATCCTTTCGGTTCATAGATACCTCCTTTGGAATCAGAAACTGCGACGATAACATATCCTTTCTTTTCCAGCAGCAAAGCCATATTCATCCCTGCATTTCCAAATCCTTGGATGGATACTTTTTTTTCTTTAAGCCCTAGTTTTTTTACTGCTTCTTCCAGGATGAATACTCCGCCTAACGCAGTAGCTATATCTCTTACTTTCGAGCCGCCTAAATCTAAAGGTTTCCCGGTGATGAACGCCGGCGCCTTGGTTTTGGTCAATTTTTCATATTCTTTTAGCATCCAAGCCATGATCTCGGCGTTAGTATAAACATCTGGAGCCGGAACATCTGCATCCGGGCCGAGAAATTTATAGAATGCTCTTACATATGCCCTGCTTAATTCTTCCAATTCATCTTTATTTAATTTCTTCGGATCGACAATGATTCCTCCCTTGCCTCCTCCGAAGGGGATGTCCGTTACGGCAGTTTTTATACCCATCCAGAATGCCAGTGATTTGACTTCATCTTCATTCACTTCAGGATGAAACCGGATGCCTCCTTTGTAAGGCCCTCTGGCATTATTGAACTGCACTCGATAGGCAGGATATGTTTTATTTCCCACTTTAAGTTCCGCTTTAAGAATCCTATCCGGTGTTTCCAGCAAAGTTATCTCTTTCTGAGTCAAACCTGCAAGAGGTGCTATTTTTTCTAAAAATTTAGTTACGTTTTCGAATGTCATAAGATAACTCTGAAACGCATCAGAATTTAAATATTATGGATTTGCTGATAATCTTCTATTAAGAATACTCTATCTCCACCACATCCCCTTCCTTAGGTACATAATTTCCATAAATGGTTGAATTCTCTCCGTTTACGGCCATCTTGATCTTTTCTCCGCAGTACTGTTTTTGTTCTAAAGTAAGACATTGGGTATCAAAAGCGATCTTTGCCTTTTCAAGTATCTGAGAAAGGTCTAGGCCGGAAGTGTACAACAAGACTTTATCATTTTCAAATTTGACAAAAACAGCCTGTAGATCGCCAAGATTATTCAGAGATACATTTTTTATATCTAATGTAAAGGTTATCGGAACGGGATTATATTCATAGATCTTTGCTTCCTGACAAGAATTCTGCATGCATAAATTTTGAGAACAGAGAACTGTCAAAGGCGCATCATCGCACATCAGATAACAATCCGCATCGCTGATGCATATTCTTGGTTCAACAGCGTTATTTTTGTCAGGTTCGGCATTATAATTTATAGCTCCCGGAACTACAAATCCGATGATTACCAATAGCAAGAAGATGATCATGATCACTTTGCTGAACAATTTTTCTGTTTTTGCCATGATTATTAACTTTAATAAGTAAAATATCTAAAAAATAAAATAAGTTAAAAAACCTTTCTTTATTGGCCTATTCAACCACTAAAGTCCCTTTCATTCCCCGCCAATCTTCGCAGCTGCCACAGGTAAAATCAAACGACCCTGCCTTATCAGCGGTAAATGATACTTCAGTAGCTCCTGCAACAGGTTGTTCCACTCCCAGATAAGGAATGGCAAAAGTGAAATCCAGGCCGCTGGGAATTATGGTCAAGACAACTTTGCTTCCCTTCTTAACCGTAACTTCATTTGGCTGGAATATCCATTTTTTTGCGTCAAGAGTAACTTCGGCAGTTTCTCCGCTTTCTGTTGCTACGGGTTCTTCAACCTCTGGAACTTGCTGTTCAGGTTCAGGGTTATTTTCAGCGGCGACTTCAGTCTCTGATGTAGTCGGCTGTTCAGTTGAAGTATCACTTTTACCGGCCGCAGCAAGCTCACTTTCAATGATCTGCTCAAATACTGCGTACGGCTGAGCTCCGCTGACCATCCTGCCATTAACGAAGAAAGCTGGCGTTCCTGAAACTCCGTATGATTGTCCATCAGTTAGGTCAGATCTCACTTCATCAAGATATTTCAATCCTTTATAACAATCGACGAATTTTTCTTGGTCTAGATCCAACTGCTGAGCCCATTCTTTATATTTAGCATCCCCTAATGCCTCCTGGTTGGCAAATAAGAGGTCATGGAATTCCCAAAACTTGCCTTGTTCGTTAGCGCAATTTGCTGCCAACGCGGCCGGTTCGGCTTCCGGATGGAACTCTAATGGAAAATCTCTAAAGACCATCTTTACTTTTCCGGTCTTGATATATTTTTCATCTATCTTTGGGAAACTTTCAGAAAAGAATTTTCCGCAGAAAGGGCACTGGAAATCAGAAAATTCTATTATTGTTACCGGCGCATCAGCGTTCCCTAAAACAGGGTCGTCATCAGCAGATACATCCAATTTAGCGGTTTCATCGGTACTATCAGAAGTTCCGACCGGATCTTCAGTTTTTGGTTTATCCATATCCATCCCTTGAGGGAAAAATAATCTTCCGTCTTTGGTCACATATGAATCGATGCTCTGTCCACCGACAGCTAAAGTGATCTTGTATAGATTATCCAATTCTTCAGAAGAAGTTAACGTCGCTTCATATGGCGGCTGTAACAGCTGTCCATTGACAAATTCCAAAGTTTTAGTTTCTGCCTGCTGAAGTGAAACCGCAGCTCCGCTTAAAGGAGATTTCCCCGAAAAATCAAATCCTCCAGTAAATACTGATAACAGCAGCAATATTATAGCGATCCCGGCCAATGCTTTCCAGGTAGAAGCCTGCTTGAACAAGCTTTCTCCGCTTTCTTCGGCCCATGGATTGACAGGTGCGGTAGTCTCAACAACTGGCTTAGTTTCCTTAGCTGGTTTGACTTCGCTTTCTTTCACGGTCTCTCCTTTGATCTCTTTTTCAGAATGATTTTTTTCTACTTTCTCAATTATGACCCCTTCATTTTTGACAGCAGGTTCAGCTTTAAGTTCTTTTTTAGTCACTTTTTCTGCCTTTTTTGCCACATTCTTCTTCACCGGCATTTTTTTCATCTTCTTTAACCTTAATGTAGGTTCTGGCTTTTCTTCCTTTTCGGAGTTCAAAGAAGCCGAAAACTGCTCATCGGCATCGTCTTCGATAAATTCTTCTCCAAAAAAAGAATCGTCCATTTCATCTAATTGTTTTTGTTCCAAGTATCTCACCCTCACTTTTTTAGAGTTAGAATTTTCGGGAATACATTATATTTAAAGATTTATGTTGTCTAAGAAATATACTCAAGTACAGATTACCAAAAATGTATCTCTATATAACCTGCTTAAAGAGTGAAGATTATAATTTTATCAGCCATTTATGGCAAAACCTTAATAAAGCCTAATTTATTTATAAGTAACTATGGAATTCAAGATCCATAAAAGAGAAAATGAGAACATCCATAAGTATCCTTCTGAAGATACTAAGACTGCCAACAAGTTCGCTCAGGAATTGAAAGCAGAGTTAGGAGACTTCCTTATGAGCGTAGTCCTTTTCGGCAGCTCTGCAAGACGCGAAGCTACACCGGAAAGCGATATAGATCTTTTAGTGATAACTGATGATACCAGGTTTCATCTAAGTGAAACCCTTATAGAAGGATACCGCATGATCGTTGAGAAACAGATCATCAGAACTTCACCTAAGCTTCACGTCACTTCCATGACCTTCACTTCCTTTTGGGAATATGCTAAGGCCGGAGACCCGGTTGTCGTAAATATCCTTAGAGACGGAGTTGCGCTAATTGATACCGGATTCTTTGAACCATTGCAGATCCTCCTTCAGAAAGGCAGGATACGCCCTTCAGAAGAAAGCGTATGGCGATATTTCGGCAGGGCGCCTCAGACTTTACTGAATTCCAGATGGCATGTTTTACAGGGGACTTTAGATTTATATTGGGCAGTCATCGATGCTGCGCATGCCGCTTTGATGAGAGCAAAAGAAGTTCCTCCGACTCCAGAACACGTAGCTGACCTATTAGAAAGGGTCTATGTCAAGCATGGTCAGCTGGAAAGAAAATATGTTGAGACCATGCGTAAGTTCTATCACTTAAGTAAGATGATAACCCATCGCGAGATCCAGGAGATCAAAGGGCCGGCTTACGAATCTTATTATAAGGAAGCAGATGAATTTGTCCGAAGGATGAAACGGCTGGTAGAGCGTGGAAATATTTAAAAAATCTATCTTTACTCTTTCTTGATTATCTAATAGTTTTCAGCGATAAAATATTTTACGGGGGGAAGAAAATGAAAGGATATTCAGACGTTCTGGTGGGAGTTCAATACGGAGATGAAGGCAAAGCGAGGATCATAGACTCTATCGCTTCAGGTTATGATGTGATTGCGCGATTTAACGGCGGTCCAAATGCCGGCCACACTTTAGAAGTAGGCGACAAGAGAATAGCTCTGCATCAGGTTCCTTCAGGAATATTCTATCCCGATATGCAGTTGTATGTCGGTTCCGGCTGCGTGCTTAATCTGCAGAAACTTTTCGCTGAAATAAAAGAGATCGAATCAAACGGCATCACTTTAGATGGCCGGTTTAATATCTCTGACCAATTGACGGTCATCCAGCCTCATCATATCTTATTGGACCGATTGATCGGCGGTTCCATAGGCACTACCGCAAACGGCATCGGACCTGCATACGCTGATCAGGCATTAAGGATAGACAATCATTTTCTAAAAAACCTGCGTCTGGGAGATATACTAGATGATCCTTCATTAGCTCTTAAGGTCATGGTCGGCAATTATAAGCAGTTGGCTGGGATAAATGATCTATCTTCTGAAGGGATAGAAAAAGAAGTAGAAGACCTCCTCTCAAAAGCTGATGCTCTAAGCGGTTATATCTGCAGAAACCCTTTATTTTTAGAGGAATTAGCAAGTAAAGGAAAAAATGTTTTATTTGAAGGCGCGCAGGCATCCATGCTTGATGTGACTAAAGGTACTGTTCCCTACGTCACTTCCAGCCACACGGTTGCCGGATTTGCCTATGTAGGGGGAGATCTTTCTCCCGGATACCATCGAAAAACCATCGGGGTGGGCAAAGCGATAATGTCAAGAGTGGGCAATGGCCCTTTTATCTCAGAATTTGGCGGCAGAGTTTCTGAACTGTATTGTGATGCTAAAGATGAATCTGGAAAAACAAAACATGTAAAAGAATTTGAACAACAAAATTATTCAGTTGATGAGCTGCTGCGATCAGCTGATCTGTTTAAAGTCGGTATCGGCTTAAGGATGCTTGGCAATGAATACGGCGCAACCACTAAAAGGCCCAGAAGGATAGGTCCGCTGGACTTAGAAGCACTTAGAGGTCATTGCAAGATCAATGGCGTCGATGAATTGTACTTGACTAAGGTTGACTGCCTGGCTGATTTTTCAAAAACTTCATTGCCCGGCATTCCGGTTGTTGTCGGATATTCGATATATGAAAAAGAAATAAATCACATCCCTGGGACCAGCGCAGGCTGCAGGAAAGCAAAACCGATCGTAGATTACTTGCCTCATTTCTCTCAGGATCTATCTGCGGTAAGAGATCCAGCAGCATTGCCGGCAGAAGTGCAGGAGCTGATCCGCTACGTTGAGCAATACGTCGGATGTAAAGTGGCCGGCATAGGTGTAGGCCCTGAACGGGAACAGTTCGTGAGGTTGTAATCTTGTTTATTTATTTTATTTCTTTTATGGGCCTTATTTTCAATCCATACAAAAGTATTAAAAAAGATCGATCCATCCATCATAGAGGGTGACCACCATAAAACCATTATCCAATAAGCTTTCAAAAGTAGAACCTTCAGCTACCATCAAGATTTCTTCCAAAGCCAGAGAACTGAAAAAAGAAGGGTTTGATGTTGTTGATTTAAGCGTCGGCGAACCTGGATTGATCCTTAAGCAAGAGATAAAAGAGGCTGGAAAAGCCGCCATCGATAATAACAAGAACAAATATACAAAACAATGGATTAATTCCTAAACCAAAAGGTTTAGGAAAAAGATAAGAAACTTG
>CAYHKV010000048.1:0-7690 GCA_964357125.1 uncultured Methanosarcinales archaeon
CAGATTTAGGAGGTTACAGCGGAATCGGGCTTTTCACCATATTATTGGCGATTATAAGCACCATAATCAACATAAACAACCGAAAATTTTGGCGATCTATCCCCCTGCTGGCTATATTTATAATTGCATACCTATTAAACACCAATTCAGTGTTTTTCCTGTCATTGTTCGTCATTGTGCTGGCAGCAGACGGTTTAGTCAATCTATTTGAACAGCGATGGGTGCTTCCGTCATTGAAAAAAATGACCTTATTATTGCTGCTTTTAGGCATATCTTTCTCATCAGTAGCTTATATCGATAGATTAAGCGACGCATCTCCAACAGCCATAGATAAAGAGATGCTGGATTGGATGAAGATTAACACCCACAGCGATTCGGTAGTGATTTCATATCCTGAAACTAGCTATTACATCAGCTATTTCGCCGGACGCAAGGCAGCACTGCCTCCGGATAAAGACTATCGGAATAATTATAATGCTTCACAGGAGATTTTTTCCTCTTCCTACATCCAGGATTTATTTCCCCTTTTAGAACAAAATGAGGTCTCGGTGATATATGTCACAGAAGATATGAAGCGCCGGCTTCCTAAAGACAGAGGATTCCTATTCCTGCTCAAGAACGAAAGATTTAAATTGGTCCATACTTCGGGGGAAGCAGAGATATGGTTATTTAAGAGAGAATAAATGATAATTACCTTCCTTGACATCGTTTTGTTCAGCACTTATTTCATCCTGCTATTCATGTCTATTTTCTGGCTTTTGGTGTTATTTTCGCCGGAAGAAAAAAAAGAGTCTAAAAAGATCAGCAGATTTCCTTTTTTCACGGCCATAGTACCGGCATTTAACGAAGAGAGATCCATCCGCCAGACCCTCCAGTCATTGGCAGATCTGGAATATCCTGCCGATATGATGGAAGTGATCGTCGTCAACGACGGATCTGCCGATAAGACCAAAGAGATAGTAGAATCATTCATCAAGGAAAATCCTTACCGCAATATTATTCTTATAAATCAACACAATCAAGGCAAAGCCAAAGCCATGAACAATGGATTAGAAATCGCTAAAGGAGAATTTTTCGCCTGCCTTGATGCAGACTCATTTGTTGCGCCGAACGCTTTGGAAGCCATACTTCCTGTGTTTGAAGACAGTCCAGAAATAGCTGCAGTATGCCCTTTGTTAAAAGTAAAAAAACCTGAAAATGTCCTTCAGAAAGTGCAATGGTTTGAATATATAATTAACATGTTTTACCGCTTCCTCAACGCTAAACTTGACTGCGTCCATGTAACTCCGGGGCCATTCAGCGTCTTCAGGATTAAAACCGTCAGGGATCTGGGCGGATATGATGAAAATACCATAACTGAAGATCTGGAGATCGCCATACGGCTGCAGAAACATAATTACCGTATCATCCATTCTTTTGATACCATAGTAGAGACCGTCACTCCGACCAGTTGGATGAAATTATTCAGACAGAGAGTGCGCTGGTATAAAGGCTCGGTCGACAACAGCATCAAGTACAGAGGACTGATGTTCAACAAGAAATACGGAGATTTCGGCATGATGAGGATGCCCACCATCGTTTTATCAGGCATAATAGCTGTGGTGCTTGCAGGAACGTTGCTGCAGGCTTTGTTCAGAGGCATAATCCAGAAGATAGTTTTCTATAACAGCATCCATTTTGACTTTTTTACTTTGATCAAGAATTTCACTTTTGAATTTGACTGGTTAGGGCTTCCCTTCTCAAAATTATTTATCACCGCTACCTTGATGTCCATCAGCTTCTTCGTCATGGTCCGTTCTTATAAGATCATCAAGGAGAGGATAACCAATCATGGAAGAACTTTCTTATCCTTGATAACATACTTATTTGTGTACGGCTTCTTCATAACTGCCGTCTGGGTGTATATAGCCTTCATGTTCATCGGCAGGAAGAAGAACTTCTGGTTTTGACCAATATTTTTATAAATCACCCCTTCTCCGAGCAGTTTATGGGTCTTGAACGTAAAACCAGCAGCAAGAAATATCTTCTGGCATTCATATTGACCATCATAATATTTTCCGGAGGCATTGTTGTAGGCATAATGCTGGAAAATGCCCGCATGAGCTCCGCCGAACAGATAACTTTGAAAGAGAAGGTTAACTTAAGAAGCCTGCAGCTTCAGCAGAGCTACATCAGTTCCGGTATAACTGACTGCAAGACTTTGCAGACCATCCTTGAAAGCAATATCGATGATCTTGGAAAAAAAGTGGCCATAATCATAGACTACGAAAAAAAATCAGTATTCAATGAGCAGGAGTTCAAGCTCCAGCTGCAGGATTATTTCCTGACCGAGATACAATTTTATCTTTTAGCGAAAGAGATCGACCATGAATGCCCGCAGAATAACGTAAAATTACTCTATTTTTATGATGAAAACAAAGATGACACCCAGGGGGATATCTTAGCTTATCTTAAGAAGATATTCGGCAGCAGGCTTCTGATCTTTTCTTTAGACTCTGGATTTAAACAAGAACCGATGATCAATACTTTGCTTACCAACTACAATATAATTGAATATCCGGCAGTAGTTATCGAAGATAAGATATTACAGGGGCATCAGAGCACTGAACAGCTTATGGATAGCATATGCAAAGAATTCAAGATGATGAAAGGCGATGTACCGCCAGATTGCTTAAATTGATCCCCAGATTTTAAATCCTTTAGCTTTGAGTATTCTTGACACTGACATGTCGATCTGCGCTTCAGGTATCTCTCCGCTCTGCACTGCCGCTTTGACCACCTGTATCATCCTGTAGATCTCATTGGGATTACGGTCAAAATTAAGGATTACATCATTTCCGGCTTTGAATACCGCGATATACATCGCATCAAGAGAATTATAATAATTCTGTAATCCCAGCATATGTATCTCATCTGAAATTATCAGGCCGCTGAAGTTAGCCCTTAGTCCATCAAGGACTTTCTTTGATACTACTGAAGGCACTCCTTCAGAATCCACTGCACCGGAGGTTATGATATGACTGACCATTATCGCTTTTACATTTCCTTTCTCTTCAAGAAATTCATATGGAAATATATCTTTCTGTCCTATTTCTGCCAGAACCACATACTTGTGAGGATCTTTGACGATCAGGGTCTTGCCGGGATAATGTTTTGCAGTACCTATGACTCCCTCACTCTGCAATCCCACCAGATATGCTTCTGCGGATTCAGCTATCTTAGTCTCATTGCCGGGGAAAGAACGGCATTTCCAGATATCATCATCTAGATCAACTACCGGGGCAAAATTTAGATTAAATCCCAGGCGGTGCAGAAATTTTCCTTCAGCAACTCCTTTTTGAAACGCCTCTTCTGCCGTTTTTATTTCTGAAGCCGCAGTAAAGTTACGTATAGCGCCGAAAGGGCTTACGCACCCTTCCAGATCAGCGGTCACAAAAAATGGTATAGGCATCTCAGATTGAAAGTCTATTATAGTATTGTTAAAGACATGTTCGGTCTGGAGCGCAAAAAGATGTATGCCTCCCAGCTGCATGTTCTTCCATGGCCAGAAATCTTCCTTCAGGCCCACTACGACGATCATCTGAGCTATTTTCTGCTCTAAGGTCATGGAATCGATATTTATCATCCTTCCATCAGTTTCAATCTGCGGCTGAAAAGGGATAAACCATCCCTTCGCTTTAGCAAAGTTTAATGCTCCGAGCAATAAGATCAAGACTAATAATGCGTAAAGTACTTTTCTCTGTACACCTTTCCTCTTTTTTTTCATCTTTACCAATATGGCTGCTGTCGGCAATAATTGTAAGCTTTGTTGTTCAAGTGATATTTTAATCCTGCTCCGGTGCTGCAAGCCCAATCTAGATCTTGATATTGTTCGCGATGGCATCCTAACTGCTCTCTTGCATTTAAACAGCATCGGTCGATATCTGCCATAGCGGTCAGCTCTTCTCCAAAGCTTACTGCGCACTTCGGCTCTTCTTTATCCAGCATATATTGCGCCTGTCCTATGGTCGGCAGCTTGATTCCCAGAAGCACTAACAACAGCAGCAATGCGGTTATGCCCAATGATATGTTTATTATGAATAAAGCCCGTTCTGAAACCATCTTATCTGGAAAGGGAAAAAAGATATATAAATATATCTTCCATTATACTTAGAATGTATCAGACTATCAAGAAACAGCTTTGGGAATTATTGAGGGATATAACTTCCATAGGCGGCTTCATGTTTTACCTGAGCCTGCTTTTGGTGTACGCTCATTCCATCTTATTCCTGCCTTTGCTGTTCGGATTGATATTTACTGCATCCATAGTCGTGCTTATCCGCATCTTCTACTTTAAGGATCGCCCAAAAAAAGAAGCGCACCACAATTTGATCGAACGCATAGATGCTTCTTCGTTTCCTAGTTTGCATACTGCTAGGATCGTCTTTTTAGCTGCTCTTTTCAGCGCTCACTACGAAAGCAGTTATCTTACCGGCGTATTTATCATTTCAGCCATAGCAGTTTCCTATTCCAGGATATATCTTCAGAAGCACGATTACATAGATGTATTTGCAGGAGCGGTATTGGGAGGGATTGCGTTTATGATCGCTTCTTACTTGTTTTGAACATGAAAAAAGACTTTCTCATCAAAAACACCGCAGAATGCGGAGCAGGAGTCTTCAGCAGAAAATCATTCAAGAAAGATCAAGTTCTTTTCGTATTCGCAAAAAAGATAGTACCCTGGACTAAAGCTGATCACCGCAGCATCCAGCTGGGAAAAAACCGATGGCTCACCCCAGATAAAGAAGATTTAGGATTCTTCCTCAATCATTCCTGCCATCCAAATTCCAGATTCAAGCATCCGCATTTCATCGCTGCCTTGTCTGACATCAAACCCGGAGAAGAGATAACCATCGATTATTCCAGCGTCATAGACATACCTAGATGGGATATGGACTGCTGCTGCGGAAGTAAAGATTGCAGGAAGATAGTGAAGAGCTATTCACAGTCGCCTAAGAAGATAAAAGAGAAATATAAAGGATTGACTTCGTTTAAGATTATTTTTTCTGTTTGAGCGGCATTACGCCAGCCATCTCTCCTATGACATTAACTAATTCGGTATTGGCAGGTATTACTACTTTTGCATTTCTTTGTAAAGAGTTTTCTACCGTTTCTAATTTTCTCAATAACTGCGCATTTCCGATGAAATACTTGTCAGCAGATTCATTTACTAATTTGATCGCTTCTGCTTGGCCTTGCGCTTCAAGTATTTTTGCTTGTCTGGTACCTTCTGCTTCCTTTATTTTCGCTCTCCTGACACCATCAGCTTCAGTCTCTTTAGCGGTTGCAAAATCTTTAGCGGCAATTTTTTCATTTTCAGCCTTGACTACTTTATTCATAGTATCTTGTACATCTTTAGGAGGGTCTATCTCTTTTAGTTCGGTCCTTACTACTTCTAAGCCCCAATTATGAGTTTCCTTCTTTAAGGTCTGCATCAATTCTTGGTTGATCTTATCACGTTCGCTGTTAGCTGATTTTAGAGTTAAAGTTCCGATTATATTTCTAAGCGTAGTTCTGGCAAGATTGACAATCTGGCTCTTGTAATCATTTACATTGTAAAGGGCTGCAGCGACATTAGTCTCGTCCGGCTTGACTCTGAAATAGACTTGCGCATCTACCTTAGCGTTAAGATTATCATTAGTTATGATTTCCTGAGACTCGGCATCAACCATCTGCTCAGTGATATTTACTTTGAACAGCCTGTCTATAAAAGGTATTATCCAATGAAAACCTGGCTTGCAGAATTTTTTGTATTTACCTAACCTTTCGATCACCGCTCTCTGGGTAGGCCGGACGATCCTAACTCCAGTAAAGAATATTACAATAGTTAAGATGATCACTAACTGTAGCCATCCAGGTAATGATAATAAGAAAGTTATAATTCCCATAAAGAATATTCATACCCGCTCATTTAAAAGGTTTGGGGTAAAGAGTTCTTAAAAAGCATCATTTAAGCAAAGTCAATTTCTCTTCCTGACTTTGATAAAATCGCCCAGGGTAAAACCGTCTGCTTTAGAAGACTTCTCCGGTTTCACAGATTCTTCAACATCACTCTCAACAAGGCGAATTTTTAACACCCGCTCCAGTTTCTTAGCTGCATCGATCGAAGGAGCCATCTTGCCAGTTTCCCAGCTGGAGACCAAGCTTTCCCGCTCCTGCAATAATTTTGAGAAATCTTCCTGGCTTAACCCTTTCCTCTCCCTCACCTGCCTGATAGCTGAAGCATATCCTGAAATCACCCTTAAAGCGGGATCTTTATGCTCAACTTTATTCTTATAGATTGAAGAGGAAGTAGAAGAAAAAGAAGAAGCATTGTTTTTTACTGTTCCGAAACGCGCGCAGTTAGCGCATACAGTCATCTCTACCTTTTCTATCATCGCAGAGACTAGACTTCCAGTCTTTCCGCACATCTCACAGAATGCCATACCAGCGTAGAAAATAAAACCCTTTTTAAAATTATCTTAATAGTATCATATAATCTTCACTTCGTACTGCGAAGCAGCAGTGATAGGAAGCGATAAAAGTTCAAAACCTCCTAAAGCTAAATAATCTTTTGAAACCAAAACTCCTAATTTATTCGTCCAGTCATGTGTAAGCACTACTGCTCCAGACTTCATAAACGGAGAATTAGGAGAATAATCAACTACTGCCCAATTATAGGTTGAATATCCCATCCCTGCAAGCATATCCTTCAGGTCCTGCTTCAGCTGCATGCTCCCCTGATGATGCTGATTTAATTTCGGGACATATCCGGTGTTGCCGTTATCACCGAAAGGAAAACGGAAAAATAAAGGAGCAGCCTTGCCGCATTGTGCATATGCTTTTTCGATCAATTCTTGAGTGCGTTCAATCTCTTCTTTGGCTTTTTCAGGAGTAAGGTCTGAAAACCAGGGATGGTTGTAAGAATGGTTTCCTAAGTCATGCCCGCGCTCTACTGCATACTTGGCTAACTCCATGCCGTTCATTCTGGAAAAATTTTCTGCCATATTACGGCCAACCAAAAAAAAAGTAGCCTTGCCTTTATCACCAAGAACATCAACTATATCCTTCATATAAGGGGTAGGACCGTCATCTATGGTTAAAGATATAGGAATTTTCGAAGTAGCATCATCTGCACGTGCTAATCGTTCTGACAATAGCATAGTTCCTGTTCCTACTAAAAATTGCCTTCTGGAGATCATAAACTCAAATATAGAGGTTTATTTATATGGATTACTGCTTATTTTCGTCATGAAAACAAAAATCTCTGTTCCAGAACCTTTTTAAACAAAATAAGGGCAAAATAAGCCATGGCCAGGCAGAAGATCAGGGAATATGATGCTAAAAAACTGATCCTCAGCGATCTTAAGCAAAATTATAAGGGAATTCTCATAGAACCTGCCACAGATCTAGAAAACCTTCCAAAAGAATATCCCTGGCTTTTAGAAAAAAAACTAGTCATCAAGCCAGACCAATTATTCGGAAAAAGAAAAAAATTAGGCTTAGTCCTGTTAGATGCTGATTTCCAGCAAGTTAAACAATACCTCCAAGAACACATGAATAAAGAGTTCACCATCTGTAAAGCCACAGACAGACTTACTCATTTTTTGATCGAACCTTACCTCGCTCACGAAAAAGAATATTACCTCTGCATCACCTCACAAAGAAACAA
>CAYHKV010000049.1:0-7507 GCA_964357125.1 uncultured Methanosarcinales archaeon
AGGTACTTTAGTCGGCCTATTCAACTTGACCGCTAAAGAAACAACTCCATTTTTGACTGCTGCAGTAGCTTTGATGCTTGCATGGATTGTCAACCTGAACTTGGTTTATGGTGTAGGCGACATATTAAGGCCAAGCTTGAGCAACATCGTAGTTTTCGTTGTGCCTGGAGCGATAATCGTCGGCATGAAAGCTATCTGGAGATTGGCTTCAGATTAAGGGTTTAGATTTCAGTTTTTTTATTATTCTCTATTTTTAAGTTATATTCTTGGATATTCTATACAAATTATTTTTTTAGTTTTTTAAATGCCTTTTTATCTTTTTCTTGTATCTATTTTATCTACCGATGAATATTTCGGTAAATCTTCCGGTAAATTTACCGATATATTTAAAAATAGTAAAAATCTTACCTCTTTATTTGATCAGAAAGAAGGACAAGATTACCCAGCATATCTTAGACATATTAGCGCAAGCTAAGGAACCGTTAGAAACCAGGGAGATAGAACAAAGCCTTGCTCACGTTACTCGTATTAAGATTCTCTACCGCCTAAATCTATTGAGGGGAAACGCAGAAATCAAAGGAAAACCGGTAGGCTCAGGAAAAGGAGCATGGATCTGGTGGAAAGCAGGGGTGTTTGAAAAATGAACTTCCAGCCATCATCAAATTCAGCAGACAGCAGAAGAGAACCAACTATTCCAGAGATTGAACGTATCATAAGGGATTTTAAACAGAAAAGTAAGCATACTGAATCGCTTATAAGTTCTACTTACAATATCCAGCGATCATCAAAAGAACAATCTCGCACCATATTGCAACGCAGAGAATCCTTGCAGCAATTAGCAAAGCTTGAAAAAGAAGAAATCTCGCGCCTTGAGCAGAAATTATATCGCTTGCAGGAAAGAGATTATACTCAAAAAATAATTCAATCTAAACAGAATAAATTCGGGACTTTATTTGCTATCGGCGGTGTGGCCTGCTTTATCTTACTGATGTTATCTTTGTTTAATCATTTCTCTGGAATAGGCGATCAATCATTGACCGGAGCGAGTATAACTCAAACCATGGCCGGAGGGATAAGGAGGGTTAGTAGTCCTTTAAATGTATCAGCAGTAGAATCATTTGACTGTTCCGAACTGATCCCTACAGAAAACAATAGATATTATTGTGTAGATAATCAGCAATTTTACAAATGTAAAGATTTTGAATATATTGAACGGGTTGAAGAAGGAGATATGATCAGATGCATAGAAGCTGAAGAATCGCCTGAAAAAGTTTCCAAAAAAGATTGTCCTTTTGATCACCCGGATTGCGGGGTAACTATAGATATTAAACATGGTTGGGGCAAGACCCAAGCAGTTGAAAAGAAAGAATACAAATTAAGCACGTTTCATGAAAATTTCTATTGCGCTAAAGGATATTGTGAAATACCTTTCT
The DNA here is from genome assembly GCA_964357125.1 of uncultured Methanosarcinales archaeon. GTDB lineage: Archaea > Nanobdellota > Nanobdellia > Woesearchaeales > GW2011-AR9 > JACPIL01. The sequence continues at coordinate 1,434 of CAYHKV010000049.1, forward strand.
ATTTCAAGAGCAATATCTCTTTGGAAGGCAATTTAACCTTTTATGCTGCTGCCGAGCTGAAATTACGAAATATTTCTGTTGAACGAGTCCTCATTGGAGGAATAAAAGAAAAACCCGGCAAGCATATCAGCATGCAGCAGCATGATAGTTACTATTACTTGCTTTCTTTTGAGTTTACGCCGGAATGGACTTCTCCAACGGGCATCAGAACTACTAAACCATTAAAGTTTAACATCAGCGCTTCCCTTGACGGAGAAAAGATATTGGAGTTAGACCCCATCGCCTTCGTCTCTGCCGAGGGCAACAACGTAGACACTGACTGTGACGCCCCTTCTACAGTAACGGTTGCTAATGTCAATTGCAATAGCGCTACTAACGATGTCTTGATCGTAGGTGTCAGCATTCAAGACGCAGGAGATGTTACAACACCCACCTATGACAGCCAAGCCATGACTGAGATTTATACTAAGACCGGAACTGCCAACGGTGTCTATTCCCAGATGTTTTATTATCAAGGATCCAGCTGCGACACTACTGCCAATACTGTTTCGATAGGTTTTCTCAATGGCGGAAATGGCGATGACTGCGGCGTTACCACGGTAGTTTATTCCGGTGTAACTTCGGTAGATACAGCTAATGATAATGGCGCTACTGGTACTAGCAATGATCCTACCGTAAGCATCTCTGCCGGTGCGGCAGATAATTGGGTGGTGGATACGGTTGCTCATGACTCTACTGCCGGCACTATTGCTGCGGATGGTGATAATACTGGCAATGCGAGAGTTAATTACGATGACGGAAACCAGAAAGTTGGCGCCTCTGATGATGGCGGCGGTGGAGGAACAGTAAGCATGTCATGGGCTGGCTCTGATTCTGTAGTGTGGAGCATGATTGCGGTGCCCTTAGTAGGGCCGGATTCAACTCCCCCCAGCGTAAATCTCAGCTATCCTACCAATAATACTTGGACTAACAATGCCACCAGACAGATTGCTTTTGGTTTTGCAGTTAATGATGGCAGTGCAATTACCAACTGTACTTTATGGACTAATTACACCGGAATTTTTGACCAGAATTTAACTAACCAATCTTTAATCACTAAAAATGCGCCTACTTTTATGATCCAGAATTTCAGCAATGATTTTACAGCTTTGCTGTGGAACGTGCAATGCTGTGATTCTGCGGGCAACTGCGCTATGAACCAGACTAATGCTGTCGGAACCGGAGGGAACAGAACCGTAAGATTAGATGCTACTTTCCCCAGTTCCTTTTCTGAATATTATAATGTCAGCTCTTCTGGAAGATTTCCAGAGACGTACGAGTGGGTTAATTTCTCGGCTAAATGGATTGACATGAACTTATCTAATTGCGGCTTCATGCTCAATAACGGCACTTCGGTTTATGTTAATTATACTCCAAAGCCCTGCCAATCAGGCTGGAATATTTCTTTTATTGAAAAGATGAATGCTACTGATAACCAGAATGTTTCTTGGGTATTCTGGGCCAATGACAGCGCTGTTAATATTAATTTTACTACGGTTTTCTCTTTCATGATGAGAAATGAATCACCCAAATATAAATCAGACAACGTCAATATTTCTACTTTTCCGCAAACTTATGATTGGCTGAACTTCAGCATCAATTGGACAGATAACAGCTGGTTTGGATTAAACAGCGATAAATTGCAAGCCTGCGGCTTCATGATTAACAACGGCACATCAACTTTTGTTAATTACAGCTGGAAGTTATGCTCTTCCGGCTGGAATATCAGCTTCATAGAAACTTTGAATGCTACCGATAACCAGAATATTTCTTGGGTCTTCTGGGCTAATGACACTACCAATAACATTAATTTCACGTCAGTTTTTTCAATAGTGATGAGAAATGAATCGCCTAAATTTTACAGCAATGTCACCAATAGTTCTGCTCCTAAGCAAAACGATTGGGTCAATTTCTCCATAAATTGGACTGATAACAGCTGGTTTGGAAAAAACAGCGATAAATTGCAGAACTGCTGGTTCGGCATAAAAGACGGGACTTCCACGATGGTTAATACCACTCCCCTCTTATGTTCTTCAGGATGGAATATCAGTTTTAAAGAGCAGATCAGCGATGTTGCTGGGCAGGCGGTATCTTATCAATTTTACGCTAACGATACAACCAATAATGTAAATGCTACCTATCTGAGTTCATTTGTCATCGCCGCCGCAAATACTCTTCCTACCGCTCCAGTTAATCTTTCTCCTAAGAATGATGAGCACATAATCAACCGCACGCCACAGATATCATGGGTAAATTCTACTGATGCTGACGGCAATGAAATATTATATAACTTACAGATAGATGATAATGTTGCTTTTAACAATCCGGAAGTTAATGTTTCTTTAATCGCACCAGTAGCCGGCCAGCCTAACGTCAATTATTCTGTTACCACCATCTTAAATGTTGACACCACTTATTTCTGGCGGGTGGCGGCTAATGATAGTGTTGGATACGGAGCTTTTTCCGGCGTAGGAAATTTCACTATCGATTCTTATTTAGCGGTATCTTTGCTTACCGATGCCGTAGCTTTCGGGTCAGTTGATGCAGGTGGAAATTATAGCACTATAGGAGGAAGCCCCGGCCCTTTCAGGATAGAGAATACCGGAAACATATTCTTTAATGCCACTATCAATGCCACGCCCTTCTTTACGGCTGTGCCCATGAACTCTACTTATTATAGATTTAAAGTAAGAGAAAATTCCACTGAGTTGGGTTCGATAGATACGGCTTTATCTTATACGGAATGGATTAGCATGAATTATACCAGTTCAGTCTTTCATGCTGTAGAACTAAATTGGCGGGATATTACTGATGAATTTTTGACGGACATCAATATCTCAGTGCCTACTAATGAATCAGCGGAAGCAAAAACATCAGTAATTTCATTTTTAATTACGGGGTCGGGAATAGGATGAACAGAAAAACAATCAATTGGCTGGCGGGAATTGGATTATTAGTATTATTATTTTCTCCTCTATCTTTAGCTTTGGGCATTCAGCCGGCTAAGACCACGATTATTGCTTCTGAAACAGCCAGCTATCAAGGCCATTTTATGGTGGTTAATAATGAAGCTAAGAAGATGGCCGTCCATATCCGTCCGGAAGGAGTCATGGCTCAGTATATTAAAGTATTTCCGGAAGAGATTACTTTTCGTAGTGACGACCCGGTAGCTTTAGTAGAAGTGAAAGTGGAATTGCCGGAGTTTCTCCCTCCTGGCGTAACTAACCATTATATCGTAGTGGAAGAGGATAGCGATAACTACGGGGAAGCTATGTCTTCTAAGTTATTGTTAAGGCATAAAATAACCATCCAAGGTGAATATCCAGATAAGTATGTCGAAGTTAAAATAAATGTTCATGACCAGGGAAATGAGCTGCGGTTGGTTTCAGAAGTGCAAAATTTAGGCAAGTTAGACCTGCAGGAAGTTAAAACTACTTTTTATCTTAATGATAAAGAACAAAAAGAACAGACTTTAGAAACTGAGGTTAACAATTTAGCTGCTAAAGAGACTACATTATTGGAAGCTAAGATAGGCCGAAGTTTGTTTGATCTAGGAGAATATACTATTTCAGCAGTAACTAAATATGATGATCTAGAAGTAGAGCGGGTTCAACAGTTTCAGATCGGCCAACCGGAAGTGGAAGTCACCTACTTTAGCCCCTATTTTATTGTTGATCAGGTCAATCGGTATACTATGGGCATGTTAAATAAATGGAATAAGCAGGTTAAAAATGTCTTTGTGGATGTTACGGTTAAGAAAGATGATAAACTAGTTGAGCAGTTTAGGACTAAATCCGTAGACATCAATGCTTTAATGAGCAAACAAATTGAAGACTATTTAGATGCTCGCGATAAACAGCCAGGAAGATATTCTTTTGAAATGGCGGTTAATTTCTGGGATAATGTCCGGATGAAGAGCAAGACTTTTGAAAGTGAAATTATCACTGAAGAGGAGATGGATTCTTTAAATACCGATGATCTTCCGTTAGCTACAGGAAAAGCGGTGGGAAACAACAATGGCGGATCTTCTTTCTTGACCCGGTTTTTGGGATCTTTAGTATTAATACTAATAATGATCATCGGTTCTTATATCTTTTATCGTTATCTGCACAGAAAAGAATATGAATAATTTGGTGTTCAGGCGTAATTAGAGAGCGTAACTAAATGGAGTGCAGTCTAGAGCTTTATCGTCCTTTCTGGACAGGCCACCAAATAGAAAACTATATAAATACTAAAGATTAACTGGTCTTAGCTTGAAAAAAGATAAAAAAGTGGTGTCTAACAATAGGTTAGTTTTTATTCTTTTGGTAATAATCATTTTAATCAACGCGGTTACCTTAATTTTTTTCCTGCAGATGGAAAATGTGCGCAATGATGGTGAGAAGAGTCAATCCTCAACAGAAGTTCCGCAAAAAAAAGCCCAAGGGGTAGTCAGCCTGCAAATCATCCCATCTCATTCTGGAGAACAAAAGTAGAGGTAAAAAAATGAAAACTATTTCTGATAAAACCATAACTATTCTTTTAGTGGTTGCTCTTGCCGTCACTTTGGCTGGAACAATATTTAGCTTTAGCCATCTGGATGGCTTTAAAAATGGTTATTCCAGCTTAACCGGAGCGGCTACAACAACCGCCACCGGAACCAGCACTTTAACTATTACTTCCAACACCGCCATCTCTAACCAAGTTTCCAGTATCGCATTTGGCAGCGGTTATGTTAATGCCACTGGATGTACTGGTCCCAATGCCTGCGTAATGGATAGCAATGCGCAGCAGAACCAGACCGGGAGATGCTGCATGAGCTTTACTAACGTCAGTTCCGGCTTCCTGCTGGAAAATACCGGCAATATTAATATTTCAGTTAATTATAGCTGTTCCGGCAGTTGCAACGCTGCGGAGTTTATAGGAGGAACTGCTCCCAATCTTTCTATCAAAGTTACTAGAAATTCTGTGGCCCTTCAAACTGGGGAAGCCGGAGCAACGGATTCAGTTGCTTCCTGTCTTGCTTATGCTAACTATTATTTTGGAGGCTGGAATATCAGCGCTTCCGGCGCTCCGCCGACTGCCAATACTCCCGAAGCAACTTATTTTGAATTAGGTTCTAATCAGAATAGGACGCTTTGCGGAAATACTACTCATTTCCCTTTAGATTTTACAGATTCGATGGACGCAGCCGTTGTTGACATTAACGTTACTATCCCGGTTGATGCTCCAACCGGCGCCCAGAAAACTTTCACTGTTACGTTTAATGCCATGTCCAGCGGGTAAAGAAAGAATTAAATATCTTCTCCGCTTTCTTTATTTTAAAATGAAGCCAATAACTTTCTTAGTATTGTTTTTTTTATCATTGTTGATTGTCCCCTCAGTTCAATCTTTGGAATTAAACGGCCTCAAGCTAAGCCCAATCACTTATGAGCTGGGGAAAAACATCACTAATCATTATATTATCAGTGGAACCGACAAATCTGTAGAAGTTTATTTAGGGGGCGAGATGGCTAAATATGCTCAAATAACTGAGCTTAAAAATAACCAATTTGACCTATTGATTAATTTTCCAAATGAATATATTCCCTCAGGAAGTTATGGCCTATCCCTATCCGTAAAAGAGATCGATGATGGATCAATTCAAGGAGTGGGCTCTTTGCTTTCAGTGACTAAAGTGTTTGAAATAATCGTTTACGCTTATGATAAGTTTATCGATGCCGGCATTTCCGCGCCTAATGTTAATGAAGGCAGTATAGCTAATATCCAATTAAATGTTCAAAGCAGGGGTTATATCGATATCGATTCTGTAAGAGGAGTTGTCACTATATTTGATTCAAATAATCTCTCGGTGAGAAGAAAGTCTACCCAAGAAAAAGCCCTTCCGGCCTTATCAAGCCTGCTTCTGTTTGCTCCTTTTAATACTTCGGGCTTGTCTTCAGGAAAATATAGGGCAGAAGCAGTAGTTTTTTATGACGGCAAAACAACTGCAGCTGGGACAGAATTTAACATCGGGGCATTAGACCTGCAGGTAGTAAACTACACCACAGTTTTAG
>CAYHKV010000050.1:0-7443 GCA_964357125.1 uncultured Methanosarcinales archaeon
CAACTTCGCTGTCTCGTTTGGGTGCATCGCCAAAGGGCACTGCGTTAAGGGCGCCGCCGGCTGCTGTGCTGGAAGCAACTGCTCCGGAAGTCACATACACCAATGGCAATCTTTCTTTGTGAGGCCATTCGATGGTCAAACTGTCTGCGCTTGAACCGCCGCCACTTGGACTATTCCTTTTGACCCATGCTCCGTTGGTTGAATAACCATAGGAGTTGTCATCGTCGTCCTGCGGTGAAGTCAATGTCAGGTTCATAAAGTCAAACCCAATTTCCGTAGACAAGTCAACTTCGCTAGCTGCTGCAGTGATGTTATACCCTTTTATCAGGTACGGAGCTGCATTCCTGTCGTCAATGACATCTGCATCGATTAAGCTCACGTTGAATTGCACGCCACCAGTAAGAGTATTGTTTGAATATATCCAAACTTTAGCTCCTCCTCTGGTTATCACGAAATCCTGCACTTGCCCATTGTAAGCTCGCGAAGGAGTTATTAATGCAGTAGCTGCGTGCCCACCGGTAACTGTGATGTTCCAATCGTCTGCATCAACATTTCCGCCACCGTTAGCAGGAGCTGCTCCATCTCCGACTGCTGTTGCGTTGGCAAAAGTGTAGGTATTTCCTCCTAACTTCAAGTTAAAAGTTGCGCCGTTTTGACCTGCGCCAAATGTTACTGGGCGTTCAACAGTTTCGCCAGTTCCTAAAATTTTGAACTTTGCTTTAGGATCAGATGCGCCTTTTTTGTCAACTCCTTTGAATTGAACTACACTTGAAACTGAGTCTTCATCAGTATCATCGTTCAAGATGAAATACTGTTCATCAGAGATTGAAGTTTTGTTCAAAACAAGCCTGTCATCCTGGTTACCTAATAGTACATTTGTTCCGGTAGCATAGGCCAAAGGCATATTTATTGCGTCTCCTTTCACGTTAGTGAAAGTCAACCAGTATTCCTTTTCACCGCTCTGATCTACTACTTTTATCTCGTCTGTTAGGACTGATTTATCCATCCCTTCAAAGCGCAAGTCCCAGTTTTTAGTGAAAACTAAGTCTTTCTCTTCAAGTTCTGGCTGACCTTGCAAGGTTTCACCGGCAGCTATGAAGTAATCATCCTGCGCAGTGATGTTAACTTGTATGTCATCAATTTCTACTTCTCCATCAGCAGTTGCACTCCATGCGGTAGTTACTGAACCAAAGATAGTTACAGCTGCGCCGTCAATAGTTTCATCATTAACTTTTAAGTCGTCTGATGAAGTAGCTGTTGCAGTAGTCTGGTTAAAGTTATCATCTTGCAATTCTAACTTATCAGCTCCAAGGTAAAACTCAGCTTGGTGAACCCCACCAGCATAATCTTGGTATAATACTTCACTTAATCCAAGTACAACACCATCGCCTAAGGTTTCAGTATCTCCTTCATCCATTACCGGAGTTGTTTCACCATTTACAGTAAATTTAGCTTGGTCAGCAGTGTTGGTAAAAACTAAGCTGACTTCGTATTCTTTACCATCCAGAGTGAAGGTCTTTGTTTCTCCTTCTAAAATCTGAGAGGTTGCAGAACCTGACATCAACGTCAATGTAACCTGCGGAGTAGCCGAGATTGCATTTGTTTTTGCCTGGACGATATTATATGTTTTTCCTAACATAACAATTGATTTCTTTTCCAAATCATCTAACTTGTAGCTAGAAGATGAATCTACATCAGACTTTGCTGCATCCAAAAAGTTCATCTCATATCTTGCGAACTGTTTATTGTCTGGAACTTTCAAGAACAAAGCTGTCACGTCATCGTCATCTTCAACGTAGGTTGTGTTTACAACTGGGTCGTCAAAGTGGATGAACTGTTCATAATTGAATGAACCCTTTGAACTGGTCAAAGTACCATCAGCTAAAGCAGCTAAATCGTCAGCGTCTAAGAAATCCAATACTCCGTGGGTAGTGGTTCCGATAGCTTCGCCGAATTCCAATTCGTCAGTTCCTGCTTTTACAAGGAAAGCATCTCCGGAAACAGTTACTGTAGAACCAACAGCGCTTCCGTGGTATTTCATGCTTGCAGCGATATCAGTCATCGCTAAATTGTCTATTGCTGCTGCATTTTCTCCTACTACCATAAGGCCGTTGAATACACCATCAGAAACTAACATATCTGGGTAATTTTTCAAATCCGCGGCCATTGCTCCCATAACCGTAGCACCAAGCATTGTTGCGCCTGCTCCTACTGCCAGGATGCGTTTAACCATCTTATTTACTTTCATTTTAAAACACACCTCCGTGTTTTGAATATTTTTCCTTAACTCTTTTCCTCAGCCCCATCTCAAGACTTCCGAACAGCAAACCGCAAAAGTTTACTTGTTTCGGTCTAATAGATGGGATCAATATTTTAACCGATTAAATGCCAGAGTATGACATATAACCATCTCTTTTACACCTTAGTATCCACTGATTACTAAAAAATGATTTATAAGTCTTTCGTAAAAATAAATGGTCAAAAACTCCGCGCAAATGGGAGAGGTCTTGAAAGCTGAAAATTTTGGACTTTGAGGCAGTCACCATCCTTAAATGATAAAACTTAGTTCTGGAACTTTGTTCCATCTTTTTGATCCTTTTATGCATCTGAAACCATGATATTGCCCTAAAAGATTATAAAGATTCATGTTCCGCAGACCAATATATGAAAATAAGCGATCTAAAGTTGCCTGAACCTTTCCGCCAGCAGTATGGCAAGTTTGACAAACTGACACCCATCCAGGAAAAATCAGTAGATGCCGGCCTTCTGGAGGGTAGATCACTTTTAGCTTGCGCCCCCACCGCTTCAGGAAAGACTTTGGTCGCTACTATGGCCATATATAATATAGTGGGCAAGGGAAAAGCTATCTATTTAGTACCCTTAAAAGCATTAGGATCAGAAAAATTCAAGGAATATCTTAAGTCCTTTCAGGGATCACCCTACAAAGTAGGCTTATCCACCGGAGATATCGATTCAGAATCAGATTATCTTTCTAATTACGATATTCTTATCCTGACTACCGAGAAGTTAGATTCGCTGTTGCGCCATCGTACGCCCTGGCTTTCAGAAGTCAAGGTAGTGATTGTAGATGAGATACACTTGCTGAACGACTCTTCCAGAGGCCCGACCTTGGAAATAATACTAACTTTGCTCAAAAACCTCATCAAACCACAGATCATCGGATTGTCTGCCACTATCGGCAACCCAAAAGAACTGGCAGACTGGCTGGGAGCTACTTTAGTGATAGACGACTGGAGACCGGTAGAATTGAAGAAAGGCATATTCTGCAATGGAGAAGTGGAATATTATTAGGAAAATTAATTACTAAGAAGGGACTATTTAATAGAAAACTTTAAAAACAACAAAGCAAAACAAAGAGCAATGACTTCGCCAGACCACTATAGAACATTAGGGCTATCGCATACCGTTACATTAGATGAAATTAAAATAAGATATAGGCAATTAGCCAAAGAATACCATCCCGATCGTAATAGTGGTTCAAAAGTTGCAGAAGAAAGATTTAGGGCAGTTACTCAAGCTTATGAAGTGCTTTCCGATCCTGAAAAAAGAGCACAATACAATAAGTATATTTTTACTGAAAACAAAGTTGAAAAGTACGCTGCTGATCCAAAGAAAAATAAAGATTTAGAAACTATTATTCAGGCCATAACTGCTGTTAAAGAATCACTTTTAACCTACGAAGGGTTCTTTAACGCCTATAGGACAAAGCAGAGGATAAATTTTGCTAAAATAAAAATTCAAGCTTACATCAAAACAAGCACACATACCAAAGAAGAAACTGAAAAAATGTCTAGACTGTTAGAAAGAACTAAACGAGAACTGGAAGAGTTAGTTCATTTAGCTGAGTCTAATAATTTAACGCAAGACCAGTTGAACAATTTATTACATAGTTATCAAACAGCCGAACAGATAGCCCAGAGACATAGCATTAATCTACAAGAATTGGTAACAGCTATTTGGTAGCCCAGAGACATAGTATTAACCTACAAGAATTAGTAACAGCTATTTTAGGCAATTGATTATCCCATCAAACTCTTCCTTTCCATAAGTCTGCTTATACTTAACCGCCGCATCCCGCAGCTCTTCAAAAGTAAAAGAAAATCCTTTCTTCACCAATTGATTCCTGCATTTGCAGATATAATCAGCAAACTGAGTGACATTATGGGGCTTTTCCGTCTTGTAACTTCTCTCAAAATCGATCAAAGTAGGAACATTCTTCTCATCGATGATAACATGTTTCAAGGGGTGATGCATCTCTTCTTTATTGACTTTCAATTGATCTAAGATAAAGCATTGCTCTAAAACTTCTATCAAAACAGATTTTATCGCTTCCTTGGAAGCTTTAGGCAGCCATTCTTCAATGTACTTTCCTTCTGCGAATTCGTAAACAACATAATCATCTTCATAAAATAATAATCTAGGCCCTATACTATGCCTGTTCAGTTCTTTCAGCCATAACACTTCACTGCTTATGGCATCTTCAGACTTGCTTTCTTCTCTGCGCACTTTTACTGCGACAGTTATGATTTCTTTCTTGGAAAGATGTGTTTTTATCAATTTACTCCTGTCAAATCCGGCAGTATAGACATTTCCGCGCTTACCCTGCGCAAAATAACATATATTAGTAAGATGCTTCCCTTCCAATCTACGTAACAAAGCAGTTTTACTGATCTTGTAGACATACAATTCTTCAAAAGATAACTTTTCACTGCCGATCTCTTCCCACTGCAGCAGATTTTCTGCCAAGATCTCATTTATTTTCTGCTGGTTGGTCAAAGAGGAGAACAAGAATAATATTATCCCTTCCGGAAACAGATAAGAAGAAACTTCCTTGAAGAAACGTTCTGATATTTCCCATCCTTTTTTTCCGCCGTATATAGCTTTATCGCTGATCCCTTTATCCTGAGGCAGATAAGGGGGATTGAAGATCACCAGATTGAATTGTCCCTGCACATTCTCAAAAAGATCGCCGTGGATGACATTTATTTTTTTCAGTTTTTTTTCAGAGATCAGTTTCTGCAGGGCATTCACTGCCCGTTTATTTAGGTCTACTGCCACCACTTCTCTTACTTGCGGATGTTCCATGGCAGTTATAGCCTGTATTCCAGAACCCGTACCTATATCAAGAACCCTTCCAGTAACATATCTGCGAACATGCTTCTGCAGTAAAAAAGAATCTTCAGCCGGCTGGTAGATTTGCATGGTTTCACGAAATGATAAGGATTGATAAATTTATCTTTACAAAATATAAGTAAAATATCAAAAATGGTGGGCCCGCCCGGACTTTCATGCGATAATCCCAAAGATTATTCGCCTTTCGAACCGGGGACATCCGCCTTGTAAGGGCAGCATCATAGCCGCTAGACCACGAGCCCGTCTAAAGAGTTTGTGAAGCCTGTTCCTTTAAAAAGATTGCGGATATTAACTCTTAAGTTCCTTGCCGGGATCTTTTTCCTCTTCAGTTTTTTTCTCAGCGGGAGCTTCCTCCTCTTCCTTCCTTTTGGTGACTAATTTATCTTTTACTTTATCTTTTACTTCCCCGCCGATCTTCTTTGCCCCATGGCTTACTTTAACCGCCACACCGCCTAATGTGCCGACCGCAGCGACAATAGTAGTCAGCGCGATGGCATTATCCTTAAGCCAAGGCAGGATTTTCTGCTTGGTCTTTTCTGCTTCCGAAAGACTCAAGGTTATATCATCTATGGTCGGACTCGCTAGATCAAGATTAACTTTGGCATCCCCCAGCTGGTCAGTGAGCATCTGCTGCTGCGCTTTCTGCAGTTGGCCTTTAACTTCCTTGATACTGTCAGAGATTCCGTCTAGCATAAAATTATCTGCCTTTTTCTCATAATAGATACCTTCCAGTTCCTGAAGTTTTTGTTTTAGAGCATTAAAAGTAACTTCCAGGTCTTCTTTATTCAGGTCTGATCCGGCTACCTTAAAAGATACCGGAAAAGTCTTCCCGTCGATCTTGACAACTGCAGTGATGTTTCCTTTCTGCATGACATTTATACGTTCAGTCAATGAATCCTGTTCACCGGCTTTAAGACGCGAAATAGCAGTAGAGCTTATATGCTGGACTCCATTTCCGATTATTTTGACGCTGACATCCTTTATGGTCTCTGTTCCTTCGTTAGACACCAAAAAAGTGATCTGGTTTTCATTCAGCTGCACAGAAGCAGGAAAATAGGAGACCACATTTATTTTTGAATCATAAGAACTTACCATGACCGGCAGATTTTTGGTCACTGTGTTCTGCTGCTCGTCAGTGACGGTCAGTATCGCCTGCGTTCCGCCATTCTCTTCATAGGTATAGGTTGGATTTTTATCGGTGCTGTCTATAACTCCATCGCCGGTGAAATCCCAGGTATAAGCGTATTGTCCTTGACCTGAAACTGTAGTCGTGAAATGAACTTCTAACGGCGCGATACCTGAAGAAGGGGCCGCGATGGCTGAAACGGTGAATGGATCTTCTGCTGAAATATCAAGAGTGGCCTGTTTTGTTCCGCTGGCAGAAGTAACGTCTGCCTGTACTGTATATGATCCAGATATGGCATAAGTATAACTTGGCGCAAGTTCGGTACTGTCCGGATTGCCGTCACCGTCAAGATCCCAGCTTACCGAGATTATCTCCTCTGAAGAATTTACATTGAAAGTTACTTGCAGGGGAGCTTTTCCCGAAATTGCATCCGCTGATATGTAAACTTCATTTTCAGCAAGAACTGATGATCCTGAAATAGATAATACTATTAGACTGATAAAAACCATTCTCAAAAACACGCCCATTTTAATTCACCAACGATAAACGTAAATACTTCCTTTTTAAAGATTATTATTCACTACAGGATAGGTTCTGGAACTGATTAGACCGCAAAAGAGAATCATTAAGACCTCCTCTAAAATCAAAAGTCCATTATCCCGAAAACCAAAAGACAAACATTTTAAAGCAGTAATTACTTCCGCATCCCATGCAACAGAAAATCTTTGATTTGCTGCTCAACCAGGATGAGCTTAACTGGAAAACAATTATCTACGATCTTGTCAAGACGGAACAGATGGACCCTTGGGACATAGATATATCTTTGCTTACCCAGAAATTCATCCAGATAATCAAAGAGATGCAGGAGCAAGACTTTAAGATTCCGGGAAAGATCCTATTGGCGGCTGCGGTTATGTTGCGTATCAAAGCTACTCACCTGGTTGAAAACGATATTTCTAATCTGGACAAGCTCATAAATCAAAATGAAGGCATCCCTGAAGAGGATCTATTTGAAGAGATGGAACAGCGTCTGCGCAATCCCGACGGATTTATCCAGCCGCAGCTGATCCCCAGAAATCCGCAGCCCAGGAACAGGAAAGTATCTGTTGAAGATCTGGTGGAAGCATTGCAGCGGGCTATGACCTCTAAGAGACGCATCCTTG
>CAYHKV010000051.1:0-7395 GCA_964357125.1 uncultured Methanosarcinales archaeon
GTTTGGGTGTAGAATCTGAACTATCGTTTCTTTCTTTGTAATTTTCTAAGATTTTTTAATAAGTTTTTTACTCTACTTTCATCACTTAACAATTTTCCGATTAAAGCAGTTACTTCTTCTTCATCTTGAGAAGTAGTTTCTGGCCGGTTCAGTATATCGGCTATTAACTTTAAAGTAGCCTCATCTGTTTTTTGGATAGCAGCTTCTTGCACTAATAATTTCTTCTCTAATTGAGTTATCGCTCCCACAAAAGTTGTGCAATTCCTACACATCCTACCTGGCTTTCCAGCTAAAGGGGTAAACTGAGCTCTTTGAGAATCTTCAAATTTTTTTCCGCAACGAGAACAAGTATAAGTTCCCATCTCTATCTTTACCATAGTAATAATAAATTTTGAAGATATATAAATATATCTATTTTCTTTTTAGTAAAAATACCTCGCCATCTTTAACTAATACAACCCCTACCCCCACTTTAGGCCTTTCTTCTGTCATTCATTCACCTAATTTTTTCAGAAACGCTTCCACTTTAGGAATATCTTCCTTCCTTCCCATATCCAGCCAGTAATCCTTAAGCGGGACTATCTTCACCTTCTTCTGTTTGGCAAGGATAGTTACCGCATCAGTAAGCTCGATCTCTCCCCTAAGAGACATATTGACTTTATCAAGTGCATAAAATATTTCCGGAGTGAATTTATACAGCCCAGGATTGATCATTTTACCTACAAAATCTTTTGGCTTTTCTTTTATTTCCTGTAGGAATCCATCATCTTCAACCAATACCCCGTATTTCTCAGGATGCTCTACTTCAAATCCCCCGGTATAATTAAATACATCAGACATGGGTACGGATTTCAGGTCTTCAACGCTGATCAGATTATCGCCATAATACACTAAAAAATTGTCTTTTCCTGCAAACGAACGTGCTTGCTTTACCGCATCGCCGGTGCCCGATTGTTCTTTCTGTTCGATTAGAGTCGCTTTTAGATTGTACGTCTGTAAGAATTTTGTTATCTTTTCTTTCTTATAACAGACTATTATTCCAAGTTCATCAAATCCGGCTTTTCTTAGATGATCGATCACATACCATAAGAAAGGCTTTCCATTCACTTCTACCAAGACTTTTGGCTTATTTTCAGTCAGAGGAAGCATCCTTACTCCTTTCCCTGCTGCTAAGATGACTGCTTTCATAGTCTTAGAACCCCATACAACTGTGAGAATTGACTTATGCTATAATGGGGCTGCTGATACTTATTTTGAGGGAGCAGGTCTTTGTATTTCCCGTGTAATATCCTTATGGTTTTCAGGCCTAATTCATTTCCGTACTGTATTTCAGAATCTATTCGGTCGCCTACTACCCAGATCTCTTCAGGGGAATATTCCCGTTTTATTTTTTCAAGAAGGATCTTTTTTTCTTTATTTTCCTGGCAGAGATAAATTTTAATGAAGTAATCCCTAATACCCAGAGCATCTATCTTTATATCCTGCAATCCCGCATCAGTTTCCCTGCTTAACAATATTTTTTTTGCGACAAAAGAATTTAGGAATTCCCTCGCTCCAGGAAAAGGGACTATTCGTCTTGCATCTTCCAATTTAGTAGATTCTTTCATCTGCCCGCTGCAGTCATACAAAGTATCATCCAGATCAAAAACTATCAACAATCTTCATCAGCTCCTGAGCTAATTTATTAGAATCATGTCTTATCAAGCTTCTCTTCAGAACATCAACTTTTTGTGATTGGATAATTTCATTGCTCAAGATATCCGCAGTTACCAATCGGGAATCTTTTTCCATATCATTATGCACTTGGTCGCCTTCCTGCTGATATAAAGTCAGCAATTCCTCCGGAACTTTGCTGTTGTTGACAATCACATAATCAAAAACATCCTTGCCTATGAAACGCTTTATCTCCAGCATATAATCGCTCGCCTTAAATCTAGTAGTATGGCCGTGTTTGTTCATCAGATTTACCACTAACGCTTTCTTCGCTCCGGTCTCGCGTAACGCTTTGCTCACTCCATCTACCAGCAGATTAGGGATCAATGAAGTATAAAGGTCTCCTGGGCTTAACACTACCAGATCAGCAGTCATTATCTGGTCTATCGCTCTGGTATTAGCCTGCGGAAATGGTTCCAGATAGATGCTCTGGAAACCGCGGTCGATCTCTGTAGACACATCTATCTCATGCTCTCCGTCTAACATCTTTTTGTCGTTAAGTATCATCTTAAGGCGAACTTTGTTAGTCGTGACTGGAATGACTTTTCCTTTTATTACCATTATACGGCCCACTTCCTCTATCGCACGATCAAAACTGCCAGTGACTTTCTCCAATGCTGATAAAAGAAGATTTCCAAAACTATGCCCCTGCAGGCTGCCGTTTTCAAAGCGGTAATTCATCAGGCTTCTCATCAGCCTGCTGGAATCAGATAATGCTACTAAACACTGCCGCACATCTCCCGGAGGCAATACACCTAGTTCGTCCCGTAATATACCAGTGCTTCCTCCGTCATCGGCCATGGAAACGATTGCGCTTAAGTCGATGTTATATTTCTTAAGGCCGCTTAGAACTGTAAAATTGCCGGTTCCTCCGCCGATTACCACTACTTTCTTCATTAGTTAAAAACAGAAGAAAAACGCTATTTAAAGGTTGTGTAACATTATGATAAAAAAAGAATAATAAAAAGGCAAGGTAAGATTAATCTATCCACGTACCCCAACGAAACGGACATGGCGGTGGTAGTAGAGATTGCAGTATATCGCCTGAAATTCGTAGTCAGAACCATCAAGCGACACCGCCTGCTCAACATTATCTTCAGGAACAAAAATACCCATCATTTTATCGTATCCAAATTTATCTTTTCCAAAACGGAAGGCGCGTTCAACATACTTCTCCAAACGCTTTTGATCACCAGCAGCAAAATCAAGCCAGACCAAACTTGCCAGCGCTTCTTTTTGCGTCAAGTCACAATCAAGAATAAGGTCTTTTCTATGATAACTCTTCACCGCAGTTCCTATATCTAAAGGAAGCCCACCATCTGTTAATATTGTTTCAGGAGTAACTGCGCGTAATCGTTTAGAGTGAGGTATAAGATAAATTTTTGTCTTGCTTCCAGCTATGCCAAAATCAGTATCCACGTAATTATTCCAGAGCGGATGTTCACCAGGAACATTGTTACGAGCATCCATGATGTCTTCTGTGCTCCAAGGAGTATAGCCTACTTCGCGTAATTGCTGCATTGCCGTACGATAGTCTCCTTCAAACAATTCTTGTCCTGGTTTTAATCCAAATTCTTTTGCGTTCATTTTATTTTCCCCTATGCATAATAATTTAAAAAATAAATGAAAAATTTATTCTTCCACGAATTCTTCGATCTTCGCAGGCATCTCTTCATCGCTTCTGAGCATGGCTTTCTTGCGCATGAATTCTCTAGTGACGATGTAGAAAAGCAATCCTACTGACTTTTTTCCTTTGTTGTTGCAAGGTACGACCAAGTCAACATCATTTGACTGGTTGTTGGTATCGCATAAAGCGATTACCGGAATTCCCATCCTGGCTGCATCCTGCACCGTATTTTTGTCAGTCCAAGGATCGCATACAAATATCACTTTAGGTTCCCAATAAGTGTCTAAGTTTGTATTGGTCAATATTCCCGGAGGATAACGTCCGGTAACTACCTGTATGCCGGTCAATTCGTGCAGTTTCTTCAGGCCTTTCCATCCGTTTTCCCTTCTGCTGACGATCAAGATGTCTTTAGGTTCGTAATGAGAAAGCATATTTACTGCTAATCTTATCCTTCTGTCAATCTCTTTCAGATTAAGTACGCTTAATCCGTCGGGCCTGGTCTTGTAGATGAAATTGGCCATGTACTTGTTCTTAAATTTAGTTCCGATATGGATACCTGATTTAAGATATTCATTTGAATCTATCAATAATTCTTCTGTAGGTTGTGGTTGTTGTTCTTCTGTCATTTTTTAGTTCTCCTTCTATCAAACTTAAAAACGCAACTTAGAAATCTTCTAAGTCTGCGGTTTTTTTTGCCTCACGCAGCTATACCCATCAAATCTCGGATGAGTGTCGGCTTTACTATTCTTGATTAAGCGGTTATTTATAAAGATTGCTCTTCAGAAAGGCACTTCTTCCAATAAGGGTATTTTAAAATAAGACCTAACTTCAACTGAGGGAGGTACTTCTGTGCCATAGGATATATAACCCTCTTTCAGTCTATCAGATATCAGCTTCCTATAAATGGTGTCGTAATGATATTTGTAAGCCACTATCCCGCAATTTTCATCGCTGAAAGATTTATCTTCTTTTTTTATTATTCTTTCAAGCGCCTTCAGCGAGCGGTCTCTTCTGAAATGGACATATTGGTGATACAGTTTGCTGTACCAATCCGGATTTGCAATCTCTACCTTCCTTATCCTATGGCCGACATGCATCGGTTCTGGTGCAGGAATCAACACTATGTGCAGCTTATTAGCTGAAAGATCACCATATAAGAATCGAGCATCTTCTACGAACAGATTCTGGATAGGTTTAGGAATAAAATTGATTAGTTTATATTCATCCCACACTGCAGAATCTTTTTCGACCATAAAAAATCTGCCAAAAAGCTGATTTATAATATTTGATACTTTCAAACAGATACGTTCAATCAGTCATATCCAGAAAAACACATACTATTGGATCTCTTCCATCCCTTTCTGCACGATCCTGAACTTGGCTCGTCTCCCTTCAGGCAATGATCTATGCTTCCGTAATATTATCTCCCTGCTATCCTCATTCCGTTTCAGTTCCAATAAGCATTTAGAGCCGTATTTCAGCAGATCGCCGCCCACCATCTTCACTTCATCGCGATGGTCAAAATCAGTATACACTTGGTTGGTCATCAATACCGGAATTTTCTTTTTCCTGGCGATTTCCACCAGATAGGCTATCTGTCTCCCCAATGCGGTATTTACTCCATACACTTCTTCATTTTTTCCTAATTCCAGCCGATAGAGCATGGAGATCGAATCCACTACGATCAGGCCGATCTGCTCATTGACCATCTCTTTTAATTTCTCAAATATATCGTTCTGCTCTGAGAAAGTTACCGGATTGAAGAAAATGATCCTTTCGAGCACCGCCTGATAATCAGAACTTACCTGCTTTACCCGTTCTACTGCGATGCCGCCTTCAGTATCTACAAACAATACTTTTTTGCCGGATTCAGCTGCCTGCGCTGCCGCCATGATGCATAGGTTTGTTTTTCCAGCGCCGGAAGGGCCGAAAACAGTAGTTATTATATCGGCATCATAGCCTCCGCCCAGCATAGCATCAAGAAATGCCGCCCCGGTAGAAATCTTATCCATAATCTAACACCCAATTTACCGCAGATATAAATATTTCCTGACAAGAACATACAAAAGACTTTATAAAAGATTATTCTTTACTATATAAGAAAGAGATGAAAACCAGCCACAAAATAGTCATAGCCATATTTTTGGCTTCCTTGCTGATAAGATTAGTAATGGCCTTCTTGATTCCCGGATTTACTTATGATTCTTATTTTCATCTGCGCCAGATAGAGAATATAGTAAACACTGGTATGCCTTTATTCAGCGACCCTTTATCATATGGTGGAAGAGAGATCATATTCCTGCCTTTTTTTCATTATTTCATGGCCTTATTTGCCCTGTTCATCCCTTTGGAGATAGCAGCTAAGATCATCCCCAACCTGCTTTTAGCTACATTAGTTATAACTGCTTACCTTATCAGCAGGAAAATAACTAAAAATGAGGCTGGATCGCTGTTAGCTTCCTTCATCGCCGGATTCCTTCCCATCCTCTTTTCCACTAATTCAGTTTCAGTGATGTCATTATTCCTGCCATTGACTTTTTTCTGCATCTATGCTTTTATCAATACCCAGGAATATGCCAAAAAGAAGAACAGAAAACTTCGGAAATATCTTTATCTTTATCTGATTTCTTTCTTGCTTCTTTCAATAACCAGCCCTTTGGCGGTTATGCTGCTCATTGGCTTTGGTATTTATATGCTGCTTTCTCTTTTAGAAAGGAAGAATATCAATCGCGCGGAGATAGAGATCTTCATGTTTTCGCTTTTTTTCTTTCTTTGGGCGCAGTTTTTATTTTTCAAACGGTCCTTGCTTAAGGAAGGCATCTCCTTCATATGGCAGAATGTGCCGACTAAAATAATCAGCGAATATTTTCCCAGATTTTCTATCGGTGAGGCATTATTAGTAGTAAGCATAATCCCTTTTCTTTGCGGAGCTTTTGTAGTTTATCGCTCTTTATTCGAGACCAAGAATCAAAGAATATTTTTATTGATAGGCCTTGTCATAGCCGCCATCATAATGACTTGGCTGAGGATAATACGCTTTACTGAATCATTGGCCTTTTTTGCGGTGATATTAGCAGTCTTATTTTCATTATTTTATGGAGATACTGAAAAATATGTACGTAAGACCAGGCTGGCGCATTATAAGAGATATCTGCTTCCATTGACTTTATTGCTGCTTATGGTTTCAACGGTCATTCCGGCTATCAGCGCTTCATTGAATCAAGGGACGCCTACTGAAGAAGAGATTGCCGCTTTCCGATGGATCTCTGAAAATACTCCTGAAAATTCAGTTGTTTTGGCCACCCTTGATGAAGGGCACATGATAACCTATTACGGCCGCCGCAGGAATATCATAGACAACCAATTCCTGCTCGCTGACAATGTCGATCAGAGATTTCAGGATTTAACTTCATTGTTCACTACTAAATTTCTGACCCAGGCTATCTCATTGTCAGAGAAATATGATCTGGACTATTTTGTATTGACCCCTTCTGCTAAAGATAAGTACGGCCTGAAACACGATCTGCCGTATGCTACTAAAAGATGCTTTGATATAATTTACGGCAGCGAAACTACCGTTTATCACCGGCTTTGCCGGTTAGAGGAGACTGAATTACAATGAGCTTAGAAAATTCTTTGGCTAAAAACAGATATTTCAGCCATTTGGTCAGATATCAGGCCATTTATTTCAGCTTATTGATCCTGGTCATTCTCGCATCTCAGTTTTATTCCAGTTTCAGCGCCGGGAAACCATTGCTGTTAGGAGGGGAAAGTTATTATCATCTTTCTGCTCCTTTCTTTGGAGAGAGGATCAGTCTTTTTTCAATGCTGATTTATATCGTGCCAACACCATTATTGTTTATCATTCCGGCATTGATATTTCTTGGTTCGATATTTCTATTTATCGATATCGCCAAAAAGACACAGGTTTCCGAAAAGAATATATTTTTTATGATATTATTGATCATATTTACTCCCACTTTCTTATTCAGCATGTTTTCACTTTCATCGTATATGTTGTACTCGCTTCTTATCCTCATCGGATTTTTTTTATT
>CAYHKV010000052.1:0-7273 GCA_964357125.1 uncultured Methanosarcinales archaeon
TCTAAGGTTTTATTACGTAATACATTATCTCTGCTAAACATTCCATTCTTTTTTATTTTCTCAAATGGTAGTTCAATTCTCTGACGAGAAGAGTTAATATTACTTGCACCGCCGTGATTTGGAAAATCTGCATCACAGGGATAGTGGATAATTTTCTGAGTTTCATAATTAATAACGGTATTCTGCGCATGCCAACCGTGTCCTGAACCGTAATCTTTATACTGGTCTAATACTTTCTTAGCTTCTAGGTCAAGAGTAGTGTAAGCGCCATTAGCTCCCATTCGGACTGCCTGTTGAAATAACGCCGCGACAATATTACAGCTTAAGGCTATACTAGGTAAAAAGAGACCTTTCCCTTGAGAATGTACCACGGCTTGATATGGTGTGAGAGTAATGTAGGCTTGTCCGTTCCTAAATATATCTTTACTGACGGCCAAGTTATTATATTGCTCAAAAGTATTTCCATCTGCGTCTACGCAGGAAATATTGCCTAAATGCAGAAAATCGCCAACAGTTGAAACAGTAACCTGGGGAGAAGCAGCCACGGCATCAGCTGAAGGCGCTGGTTCTGGTGCAGGTTTTAGTGAGGGATTCAGGTAAGGATTGTTTTTTACGTCGATGTCAGCTTGTGCATATTTCCAGAGATTTGTTGAAGACATAGTTTACAAGAAGCAGGCGTATTCTCCCTTGCATTCATTGATAATTTCACGTGTCAATGGCTTCTCTTCTGCTTTGCAGTGGATGATAGCATCCATCAAATTTTTCTTTTCTGATAAGCGCTTCTTCAATATATTTCCAACATCGACTGCAGCCCGATAAGGATTGCCTACATAATTTTCCCTGATCCTTTGCGGGTTTTCCAGCATTCCGGAATAGGCTGCAACAAGCTTGAAACTTTCTGCAACGCTGTCAAGAACAGTAGGCTTGGCTTTCGTATCTTTTGCGTTTACATATTCTCGCAATGCTCTTGCTAAGGTCATGATGGTCATCGCTCCTCTGACTGAAGCAGGGAAAACCGTCCTATACAGAAGCTTTTCGTCGTCATCATTGCCGATATTGTCTCCTTCTGCCTTCGCCGGCCAGACGTCTTTCATAAGCCTTTTACTGTTATTGGCGGCGCTGCAGGGCAAATAATCCAATCCCTGCACCAGATATCTGAACAATAAAAGTTCCAAGCCTAATTCCTTAGGAGAAGGAGTGTGCGATTTCTGTTTCAAGTATTGGAAGGCAGCAACAAAGTCTTTAGTCCTGTCTTCTGCTTTTTCCTGTTCCTTCAATCTGATCTCTCCCCCGCTTCCCAGCAGGATTCCGTCTAGATCTGCTGACAGAGGGGAAAAATTGTCAACATCAATAATAAGGTGCGATCTTTCCTTCAGCGCCTTATCCATAGAAACAGTTCCGGTGTATTGCCCATTTCCATAGTTGGCTGACCATACGCCGACGCTGTAGCGGACATTCTGCGACCATTCTCTTCCGTCAAAATCACGAAAGGTCTGCAGTTCTGTTCCGCCCAAAGAATACTTATGCCCGTCTAATTCAATAAATCCTTCAAAGATGTTAAAGAGCTGATTCTGTACTGCTTCCACCGCCCGGTTGATCTCTTCTACAACCACCAATGGCTTGTTGATGGCATCAGTTACGTTAGTTAAGTCTGCCTGTGAGACTTGCCCGCCTTTGTCCATGGCTTCTTTCAGTCCATGAAAGTTGAGCTGTCTGAATAAAGCCTTAATATCAAGGTCGTTTCGCCCCAGAACATAGCTGGCATTATTGCCAACTAAAGATTGTACATCAGCAAGAAGCTGGCTTTTACCCATACCGGCTCCGCCATATAATCCTAAGTTAAGTCTGGCCGCCAAAGCGACTTTAGTAGCGTCCCAGAGTGTTCCATCAACACCGGCTAGGCTAAAGACTTTAGTGGTATTTCTATAAGTTGGCGCTGTTAATGATACAATTTTATGAATAGCAGTGTTAGCCATGTTTATCCTCCGCAGATAAAGCGTTTAAGCGTAGATATAGCGGAAGATAGCTCATTTATAAATCTTTCCCACTCACAAGTGATTAAATGAGTGGATCCCCTATGGCTAAAACGAGAAAGAGATCAAAATAAGATTTATCGTCTCTTCTTATGCAGCCTTTGGCTTACGTTATGCTTGACTAGTTTTTTCAATCTGCCGGCTTTTCCCTTAAGCAATCTCTTTGCCACTTTGACTTCTTTTTTGCTGGCTACGCCGGATTTTACCAACGCAGATTCAAAATAACTGCTGGCAGTGGATAATATCTCTTTGCTCAGCTTCTCTGAATTGTGCATCAGCTCTTTGGCAAGCTTGATGCTTTCTTCATCGTTCAGCTGCAATTCTCTTTTTGCGACTGAAGCGGCTTTTTTTGCTTCATTTACTGAAAGCAATCCAAGGCCGTATCCCGTCTTCACTAATTTCCTGATGGTCTGTTTCATTTTTTCAATTCCTCCTTTTTAGATGTGAAAATAAAAAGATCAATAAAAGAAATAATGCGATCACCAGCATGGCGACGCTGAAAGGCACCCCAAATAAATCGGTCCTTCCTTCTAAGTAAAATAATCCGGCCGCGGAGACGATCAACGCTGAGATTATGATGCCAAAAACTCTTTTTTTATTCACGTATTCAAATTCCTGTTCAAGCTCTTTCAATTGAGAGATATCTATCTGGTGCGGCGGCTCCGGCTGTTCCATCTTTTCAAGTATCTTGATCAGATGGCCCGGCAGGTCTTCCAATAATTCTTTCTGGCTGGACAAGACCCGGACAAGTCCGCTGGTGATATTTTTGGGAGTATATTTCTGCTTAAGATATTTATTTCTAAACATATCCAATCCTTCTGAGACCTTAAATTGAGGATACATAGTCAAGGCCAATCCTTCAGCCTGATATACTGATTTAGCCATAAGGACATGGTTTGAATCAAATATCACTCCGTATTGGGCGCCCTTGCTGATGATCTCATACATCCCCTTGCCGAAACTTTTTTCTCCTACTGAACTTCTGTAGATCTCTTCAAGTATAGCCCTTACTTCATCCTTAAACGCAGGAATATCAGCGTGGCTGATATCTTTCGCTAACGAGATAAGGATCTCCATGCTCTTCTGGGTATTCCTTTCGTTCACGGAGTTTATGAAACGTATGACTTTTCTGCGTTCTATTTCATTTAATTCTCCGACTATGCCGTAATCCAAAAATATTATCTTGCCGTTCCTCTGCACAAAAATATTTGCCGGATGCGGATCGGCATGAAACAAGCCGTGCTGCAAAGCCTGCTCTAAGATAGAAGTGAAATAAGTCATGACCAATGACTTGCGGTCGATATTGTATTTTTCCAGCGAAGCAAAATCATTTATCTTGACCCCGTTCACCAGATCCATGGTCATCACTCTCTTGGATGAGAACGCAGTATAGATGCGGGGGATGATCACTTTATGGTTCTGTTTTAGTTTCTCTCTCAACAGCAGGGCATTTCTGGATTCTATCTCAAAATTAAGCTCCTTCCTGGTCCATAACGTGAATTCTTTGACCACATCTACCGGATGATAGTTCTTGATGCTCTTAAAATTTTTTTCTAAGGTATTGGCAAGATGGAAAAGTATGTCCAGATCAGTATCTATGGTCTCGCGAATCTTCGGCCTTTGCACCTTTACCGCCACTTTATGCCCGTTTTTAAGGACTGCTTTATGCACCTGGGCTATTGATGCAGATGCGAGGGGCTTTTTATCGAAGGAAGAGAATATCTTGCTGATGGGTTTTCCTAAATCTTTTTCGATGATCTTTTTGATCTGCGCATAAGATACCGGAGATACATGATCCTGCAACTTTTCAAATTCTTCAGAATATTCTTTTGGCACCAGATCAGGACGCAAAGATAATAACTGACCAAGTTTTACAAACGTCGGCCCTAACCTTTCGAAAGCTTTCCTTAACCTAACTGCCTGGCGCTGATGGTCAGAGACGGCGAAAACAGGTTTAAGACGTTTGTGCCAGGGAAGATGTAAGTGAAGGTTAGATTTAGCCGCATAATAACCTAATCCTTCTTCAAAGAAGACAGCGATTATTTTCTCTAAACGCTTGATATCCTTAACTGGCAGCATAGCCTAACCTCTTTTTAGGGAGGATAAAGAAAAGTAGATATATAAGGTTTTGCTTAAACCAGATTCATTTTACTTATAAAATTAACAAAATCATAAAATTCCAGGATTATTTATGCCTGCTGTTTTTTCAGCCTGGTCAGATAACCAGCGATTACGTTGCGGATCTTCTTGCTCCCGCCGCTGATGTATTGCGAAGCTACTTTTTTATTCTGTTCAAAATCGGTGGCAAACTTTTCACCATGCATCTTCAATAGTTCTTTGGTCTTTCGTTTTATGAATGTAGTCTTGATTCTTCCCATGCTTTTCACTGGATACCTTTGATTTATAAATCTTTTGTTGGCAAATTACCCCATCAGTATACCTTTAAGTAATATTTATATATTAAGATACGGTTATTGTAACCATGGTTATTCTTATAGACCAGCAGAACTTACCCGAAGATGTATATAAAATCATCTTCGCTACTGAACAGCAGGAAGTAGTAGCCAAGATGCTGATGAAATATATGGTCGGCAACGGCGGAGAGATCGGGAAGACAGAGATGGGCCTTTTTGCCAATAATCTTCATGAAGGCAAGGTCATCTTAAAGGAAAAAGGGAAATCTCCCTTTCAGCAGGAAGATACTATGTCTTACAACAAAAGACAGTTCTATGACCGCATTCTTACTCCTATGAGGAGCATGGGCATGATAGACTATGACCTATTCAAAAAGACTTACAAGATCTCTGACCGGTTCAACAAGCTTATGATAAGGGTAGGACTGATGTGGCTTCGTGAATTAGATCATCTGAAGAAAAATCAAAAATCTTAAATTGTTGCCTGAACACCTAAGGCATCGGCCGCTGTAGCGGATTCTGCTGGTTCTTTTTGGTCTCATCGATCAAATTTTCCAGCATTTTTAAAACTACATTGGGGTTATCTATATCTTTTAATTCTAAGGGGTGGTTATTCACCATCACGAATACGGTGCCGAAGTCAAGCAGGCGCTGTACTGCAGTCTGTTTGATGTTTAAATCCGGAACAAAGCCCAGAGGCTGATAATAAACATTTTTTTTCTTTATCTTCAGGAATCCCTGGATGATAGAAATTTTTGTGGCCATTATCTTATATCTGTCTCCATAGTATCTGCGTAATTCCGTGCTTGCTACACCCAACATTCCCAGCCCCACTACAAAGTTGAATGCGATTTGCGGCATCTGTGATTCTTTCAGATAAGCTATCAAAGCCAGACTTAAGAGAAAGAGACTGCAGAAATATTCTATCAAGAAAGCTTTTCTGGAATAGCGCAAAGTCATGATGACGCGGTCAATATTTTCTTCCATGCACTTAAATTAAACTTAAAAGTTTATATACTTTGTTGTCGGAAATGATAAGAATAAAAATAAAATCACGGGAACGCTTCCCGTTTGATAATTTCTGCTTTATCGGTCTTTTCCCAGGTAAAATCAGGATCATTTCTGCCGAAATGCCCGTATGCTGCGGTTTTCCTGTAGATCGGCCTTCGTAATTGCAATTGTTCAATTATAGCTTTCGGCCGGAAGTCGAAATGTTTCTGCATCAATTCAACTATTTTCTCTTCAGGAATCTTATTGGTTCCAAAAGTATTTACTAAGATGCTTACCGGAGCAGCTACACCGATGGCATAAGCGACCTGCACTTCGCATATATCGGCGATTCCAGCTGCAACAATATTTTTTGCTGCATAACGGGCATAATATGCTGCAGAACGGTCTACTTTAGTCGGATCTTTCCCTGAAAAAGCGCCGCCACCGTGGTGCCCCTTCCCTCCGTAAGTGTCTACGATGATTTTTCTTCCTGTGACACCGGCGTCACCGACCGGGCCGCCGATGACAAATTTTCCCGTCGGGTTGATGAAATATTTAGTCTGCTCATCCACCCAGCCGTGGCAGATCGGCTTGATGATCTTCTCGATAAGATCATTACGGATTGTCTGTAAATCTACATCGGGATGATGCTGCGCTGAAAGGACGACCGTATCGACCCGTTTAGGAATGCCCTGTGAATATTCGACTGTCACCTGAGACTTTCCATCAGGACGCAGATACCATAACTCTCCCCGTTTCCTGGCGCTGGCTAAACGCTGGGTCAGCTTGTGGGCCAAAATTATCGGAAGCGGCATGCATTCAGGAGTCTCATTGGTGGCATATCCAAACATCAAACCTTGATCGCCTGCTCCCTGTTCTTGATGCAGGCCTTGGCCTTCGTTCACTCCTTGAGCGATATCTGGAGACTGTTCTGAAAGAGCAGACAGCACTCCGCAGGTCTCGCCATCAAAACCTAATTCCGGCCGGTCATAACCTATATCCTTGATTGTTTCTCTTACAACTTTCTGCACATCAATCTTTGCGGAGGTAGTGACTTCTCCTGCCACTACTACAAAGCCGGTCTTGGCCAGAGTTTCTACTGCTACCCTAGCGCCGGGATCATCTTTTATTATCGCATCTAAAATCGCATCTGAGATCTGGTCGCACATCTTGTCCGGGTGTCCGGCAGTTACGCTCTCACTGGTAAAAAAATAGTTTCCTTTATCCATGATATTCACCACTTTTAAAATGCAGAGGGTAAGCCTGTCTTAAAAACTTATAATCTTCCGCAAATATTTGGTTATCAGGAGCCAGTTCCAATGCAGTTTCTACTGCCCAGATCACATGGTCTATCAATTTTACTCCGCTCAGCAGATCATTAATATTTGAACTCGCTGAATTAGCTTTTAAGTCATCCACTATCTTTTGTAGGTTATTTATTTTTATCACCATTAATAGGAAGATCTGAAAAATAATATATATTCTCTTGACAAAAATATTCCAATAAGAATATTATTTAACAAGTTTTATTAATCGATTAATACAGAAATGGTCTAAAACATAAAATGGTAAGCCAAAGAACCTTAGAGAACGTAAGAAAATTACGAAAGAGACATAATCTTACGCAGAAAGAGCTTGCTGGCCGCGCCGGTGTTTCGCAACGGCGACCTGATCGTCGTTTCGCCGGCAGCGGACGTGCGCAAGGACGATCGCGTGCTGGTGAAGAGCAAGGATGGGCTCGCGGTCATGTGCCTGGCCGGCGGACGGCGAAGAAAGTCGAACTCAAGTCGCTCAATCCGTCACTGCCCGACCGGGTCCTCACGCGCGATACGGTCG
>CAYHKV010000053.1:0-7119 GCA_964357125.1 uncultured Methanosarcinales archaeon
GAGCGTGTTAAAAACCCTTCTGGTCAATAGACCAGAAGAAATCTCAGCTTATAAACAAGGTATATTGGTATGAACCTATGAGTAGATATTCACCAGAAGAAGAAGAAGAAGAAGAACGCCCGTTTGAAGAGATAATTGATGATGCAATAGAAGCTTTAAAAGATTTAGCATATCAAAGATTATACGAAAGACACAACGGAGATGATGAAAAATCAGAATCTAAATGGACCCCAAGTGAAGGAGCTTTACAAAAAGAATTTGAAAAACTAGTAGATTCTTATATTAAAAATGATTTTAAAAGAAACGAATACCATTTAGAAGACAGCGATGGAATTAAGTGGTACAGCAAATAAACGAAACCTTTATATATCATCATCTTTCTTGAGAATAAACATAGTAGGGGTGTACAGAAAACATGGAAGAATCAAGACCTTTAGATACGTTGAATGCAGCCAGGAACAAGACTGTTATGGTTGACTTAAAGAACAATCACCGATTTGTCGGGAAACTCAGAGCATTTGATATCCACATCAATGTAGTTTTAGAAGACGCTGATGAATATGAAAACGGAGAATTAAAACGAAAAGTAGGCACCATATTTATACGCGGTGATACCATAACTATAATCTCTCCTGCATAATAAATACAGAGGATAGCAGAAAATGACCAAAGGAACATCAAGCATGGGGGTTAAGAGCGGAAAGAAGACCCACATAGCTTGCAGACGATGCGGAGAACACGCATATCATGTTACTAAAAAGAAATGCGCTTCCTGCGGTTTCGGAAAGACTGCTACCATGCGAAAATACAAGTGGAACAAGAAGAGTTCCGGGAATTAGTTCTTATATAGTTTTTTTATTTTAGGGTTATAATTTTAGGTTCTTAAATTTAATAAACATTTTCGATACAACAATCAATCTAGAAAAAAATTATGCAGTTTCAATTATCCTGCGCAAAGTGATCTTGGCAGGTCTGCCTGATCTCCGGTATCTTAAGCTTGCTGCATAATTCCTTGTCCTCGGTCAATTTGGCTATCTTATAGACACAGGCGTCTCTGTTGACATTATTGTCTAACAGCTTGCATACCTCAGCGTCTTTAGTATCGGTAGCTATGTTATAGATGCATTCTCCCCTGTCGGAAGAGCCTAACCTATCGCATAGTTCTTGATTATTGGTATCCATAGCCACTTCCTTGACGCATCTGATGTTCTCATCTACGTCCGGGATATGAGCGCAAAGGCCTGCATCCCCTTTATCGAGAGCGATTTGAGAATAGCAATTGTTTTTCCACCCTTCATCTACAATCATTTCACAGAGTGAGGAGTCCGTTTTCTTTACCGCGATCTGTTCCTGGCAGAACCCTTTAGCCTTGTCGCTAACTATCAGATCGCAGATTTTTATGTCGTCTTTGATCTTCGCCAGTTCTGCCACGCAGGAATCCCTAAAGATAGTGTTTTTTATCTTACTGCATTTATTTGCTTCAAAATAACAATTATCTTTCGCTGCTCCGTCTAACCCGCTGCAAGCATCATCTTCGGCTACTGCATCGCCGGTTATACCACCTATGTAAGAACAGGAAGTAAGCGCTAACAATGATATTAACAGCAAAGCGATAACCTTTTTCATAAGTGCCTGTGGAGGATTACCCCTTTTAAGCTTTATGAAATTATAGGAAATCACTTAAATAATCGTAAGAAAAACAGGCAGGACAGGAGCATTTATTTGCATGAAAGAGGTATTATTGACTACTTTATACGCAAAAACAATATAAACCACCTTTTGATGAAGATTATCATGTCCATCTTTAAAGATATGTTAAGCAGCGGGGAAAGCATCTTCCGTGACACGGTCATCTTAGATTATGATTTTCAGCCCAAGATACTGCAGTATAGGGAAAATGAACAGGCGCGTTTTGCCGCTGCCATAAGGCCATTGCTGCAGGGAAATAATGGGCGCCATCTTTTTGTGCATGGCGCTCCAGGCATAGGCAAGACTACCGCCTGCAAACATGTAATCAGAGAATTGGAAGAAGAGACCGGCGAAGTTCTCCCGCTATATGTGAACTGCTGGAAAGAGAATACTACTTTCAAGATATTCACTAAATTATGCGAAGACCTGGGATATAAATTCATACAGAACAAAAAGACCAGCGAATTATTCGCTCTTATAAAGCAGAAGCTCAACAAGACCAGCGTAGTATTTGTGTTTGACGAGATCGACAAGCTGGAAGAGATGGATTTTCTGTATTCCATATTAGAAGATGTTTATAGGAAATCAATCATACTGATAACTAATTATAGGGACAGCTATACTGAACTTGATGAACGTATCAGGAGCAGGCTCAGCCCGGAATTTGTTTATTTCAGGCCTTATAACGAAGCTGAGATCGCCGGCATCCTAAAGCAGCGAAGAGATTACGCTTTCGTAGAAAACTGCTGGGAAGAAGAAGCGTTCAAGGAGATCACTGAAAAGTGCGCTGAAACAAAAGATGTTAGGATAGGATTATACTTGATGAGGGAAGCAGGCAATCTCGCCGAAGAAAAAAGTTCCAGGAAGATCACTGAAATACACATCGCGGAAGCTATCAAAAAAGTAGATGATTTCCACATCAAGCCGAAAGAAGGGTTAGATGAAGAGCTTAAGAATATTTTGATCCTGATACGTGATAACGATGGTAAGAAGATCGGAGAGATCTATGCGGCATATTCTGAAAATGGCGGGGAGTTAAGCTACAAGAGTTTCCAACGAAGGATAACCAAGCTCAATGAAGGCAAGTTCATAACTACTGAGCGAAGCCTGTCCGGTGAAGGAAATTCAACCATAGTACATTATGATTCTACCAGGAAGCTGACGGAGTTTTGAAGAAAGATTTAAAAATAAGAGTTACTAGAAAATAATAACATGGAAAGATACAACCTATTATTGTCGGACGGTTCTTCGCCGGGAGTTTTTGTATTGCAGGAATATGCCTATCAAGCAATATTAAACAAGCATTCCGGTATCCG
This sequence comes from uncultured Methanosarcinales archaeon, assembly GCA_964357125.1. GTDB lineage: Archaea > Nanobdellota > Nanobdellia > Woesearchaeales > GW2011-AR9 > JACPIL01. The sequence continues at coordinate 3,006 of CAYHKV010000053.1, forward strand.
TCACGAAGATATCGGTAATTTTTATTCAAAAGTGCCTTGCGGTGAATTGGCAGAGAAAGTAGAACAAATCCTGGAAAATGCCGCAAAAGAAAAATTGTTTGATACTGACGATCTAGCTGGAGATGTAGTTTGGAATCTTTTAGTAGAAATGGCTGATTACGGGAGAAGCCAGAAGAAAAAAATTGTAGAACCGCCTTTGTTAAGCTCGGATAATCGCGCAGATACCGACTACATCGTCAGATATAAGCATGGAGTTAGAGTATATTGCCCAAGATTTTACATAGGAGATGCTGATTCCACATTTCCTAACGCCAGCCTGGCCATGTTTATGTTATATGGATTATCGTGTGATAAAGATGGGACGGCTATGAAATCATTGGATGCTTTAGTCGATTCTGTTAGAGAAGACCTATCCCAGGCTAGAAAAGTACTTACTGGAATCCAAAGATTCAAGAGAGAATATAAAATTGATAACTTAAACCAACATCCAGTCGACGACTCTTTTGATTTGCGTGAATCTTGTAAAGAAGTGCTAGATAGTCCTACTATTAGAGAAGCATTTGAAAAAACAAAAGGGCGCCTTTTAGATTTAAAAGGCCATCTTAGATCAAAAATACGGATTATCTAATGCAACGCTACAACTTACTTTTATGTGAAGAAGGTTCTTTAGAAGGATTATGCATATTAAAAACCGAAGCTTATGTCGCAAGGATCCAGCAGGAGCCGGGGATGCCTCACGAAAATCTGGGCGACTTTTATTCTGAAGTGCCATGTGAAGAACTGGCGGATAAGATTTACCAACTGCTTCAAGAAGCAGATCTGAGGCTGGTTGATAACCTGGTGATCACAGATGCGCTTTCTTTTGAACCGGACAGATGCGATAACAGCAAAGATTACATCGTAAAAGAAGAACATGGGACCAGATTATACGTTTCTCCTGATGATCTGCAAAAATTTGCGGAAAAAGGCGTAATAGCTGAAAGGGTATACTTTTTAGCATCGGAAAAATTTTTGCCGAGACTATTCTCGGATTATAAAGAAGGAAGCCTGCAAAAAAAATGGAAAGAGGTTGAAGATATTTTTAAAGCATATGAAGCTCTTCAAAAAGCAGGAGAGGAAGCTAAAAAATTATCCGCGCAATTAAAGGCTGAAGCAACGGCAGATAAAGAGAAAATAGAAAAATCTATGGATAAAAAGAAATTAAACTGACTATCCGATATAATGCGCTTCTTTCTTCTTGGCCTGCGCACCCGCCTGCGCATGGGGCATCTCTTCACCCAGCCAGTCAGCTGCTTTCTGGAAAAGATTGTTTTCTACTTCAAGGATGTCCTTGCTGAACTTTTTTAAATTTAGATTTAGAGTGAACTTTTTATCAAGCAGATGGATTATCTCTTTTGCGCCTTTTATTCCAAGATAAAGTGGATTTCCAAAAGTCTCTGCAAGCAATGATACCGCCTTAACGCCGCGCTTTTTGCCTAAGCCCAATAAAATTCCAGAAACTCCGATTATGGGCCCTACCACGCCGAAGATCTCTTTTTCCGTAGGCATCCCCTTTTTAGTATATTCAGCTAACAATGCAGGATCATTACTGGTGCAATACAGCAAAGGTTTCTCGGGAATCTGCTGTAATCCAATCCCGCCGGTAGTGATGATATAACTGCATCTATGGTCTTTAGCGATCTTTAACACTTCGTCGCAAAAAGCATAACAGCTCTCTTCATCGATCGGCTGTATGTCTCCGGTAAGGAACAGAAAATCTTTTTTTCGGCTTCCTTTCCCGAACTGTTTGTAATAGAGCTCTAGCTTAGGCATCTCGATAAGGTTTTTTTCATTCACAAAAACGGAATGAGGGAACCTGTAGGAAAAGAAAGAATACAGCTTCTTTGCTTTTAATTCTTCAACTAAAAAATCAGCAGCTATCTTGCCCACATTGCCTATGCCCGGAAGGCCTTCTACAAGGATCGGATCGTTAAGTTTAGGAATCGATTTAGATTCTAAAGTCACTTCCCAGAGCTTGTTCATGTATTAGAAGGAAGGGACAAGGGTTTATATAGATTTCCCATCCAGTTCAGAACAGGTCAAACTTGCGATGAGTGGTCTGCAAAACCGGAAAAGTTCTCATCACATAATGCATGGCTTCCTTCAGCAGACGGGTATCTTCATATACTTTCAGCTCTAATATCTTGAATACATTTTCGCGGGCAACTGCATCCACAGAGATAAAAAGGCTGGAGCGGTCATTAGTCATAGTCCTGTAAAAATCCACATCCGAATAAGCGGTCTCTTTTTGTAATTTCTTTATGGCAGCCCTAACTTTCTGGTCTTCTATGCCGGAAATATCTTCAGGCATCTCCTGATCTAAAAGAAAGTAGATCTTTTCTTTTTTCTGCGGGAAATAACGGAATTGCTCAGGATTTTTTGCTGGCAGCTCCGAAGCCCGGGTATAAACTACCTGCAGGCTCTTAACTTCTCTTTCTTCTTCAATTTTCCTATGGCGCAGCCGTAAAACCGGAATCCTGCTATTGTATTTAGGGAAGGAATTCTTAAAATAGCGGTCATGATAAATGCCTTTCTTAAAAGGCGGAAGGCTAAACCTAGAAGAGAGGTTGCCGATAATTTCTTCCGGAGAACTACCAGTATCGAGCAAGAATCTGGATTCAAAATAAGATTCAACCTCAAATCCTATTTTCTGCAGGGCATTCTTTCTTCGCCAATACATCAATTCATTTAAACCTACTTCAAGCCCGGCAACAGCAAATACCGCAGAAATAAAACTAGTGGTAGCTAACATCCAAGCAGGAGTTTCAGGATGGACCTGCAGCCCAGCGTACATCAAACTCATGTAGGCTGGATCATGTACCAGCAGATCTTGTAAGAGGCTTTTACCCCCGCCCTTCAATGCTTGTTTAAAATAACCAGAAAACGGTTCCCTTTCTTCCTTGGAAGAGGAGCGATAGTTATCCCAAGCTTCTTTGAAATGAGCTGGAAAGAACCCGATTTTTTCAACTACCGGACCTGCTACAGCCAATGCAGCAGCTCTGGTTTCTTCAGATAAATCTTCAGAAAGAAGATAGCTTAAGCCTGCCGTGCCGGCTACATTTACCAATAAAGCGATAGCTTCGTCACGGCCGAATCTTTTGAAGACATCCCAAAAAGGGCTGGGCGGAAGCTTGATAGGATTGTTTGATAATTCTGTTTCTATTTTATGTTCTAAATCTGCGCCCATGATATTCACCACTATGAATCTTTTAAAAATGTTGTCTAAATTTTCCTCTTCTGAAGCAGATACACGGTGTCATTTTCACGCACCTTCACTGAAACTGCTACAGTCACGATAAACCCTTTCTCCGCAACATCGATCTTACCGTCATCAGAATAAATCTCAGATACCTTCTCTTCCATATAACCGGTAGTAGGGCCTATAAATGCGATAGTATCGCCGATCTTAAAAGAACCGGATTCAACTTTTATCTCAGCTACTTTTTTCTGATTATAGTAGTTTGATACTTTTCCGATCATGGTTTTTTCTATAGAAGCCTTGCTGCCGTAGATACCACTTCGATCATGGTGTGGATAATCCACGAAGAACCCTTTTGAAAAGCCTTTATTATATACTTCTTCAACCTGTTGGGTAAGTTGCCTGCATAATTCTTCAGTCCATTTTTGGCTTTCGATGGCCTGCAGCGCTTTCCTATACGCAGAGACTATCTTGCATACATAATCAGGACCGCGGTTACGGCCTTCTATCTTCAGGCAATGTACTCCTGAAGAGACTAACTGCGGAAGCAGAGGTAAAGTACAGAGATCTTTAGCGCTGAGGATAAAATTATTGTTAACGGCCATCTGTTTGTTCTCTTCATCAGTGACGGTGTATTCTCTCCGGCATGGCTGCAGGCATTCTCCTCTATTGGCTGATTTTCCAAACAGGTCGTAGCTCATGAAACATCTTCCTGACAAAGAGATGCATCTAGCGCCATGGATGAATACTTCTATCTCCAATCCGCTATTTTTACCTATATCTGCTACATCCTGCAGGCTGCATTCCCTAGCAAGGACTATGCGTGTTACGCCAAATTCTTTCCAGAAGTTAGCGGAAGAGGAATTGCTTACCGAA
>CAYHKV010000054.1:0-7046 GCA_964357125.1 uncultured Methanosarcinales archaeon
TTGATTATCTGGTCGCAGCCACATTGAGGCCGGAAACTATTTTCGGACAGACTAATCTGTGGGTCAATCCGGACATAAAATACGTAAGAGTGGAAGTAGAAGGAGAATGCTGGATAGTCAGCAGGGACGCTGCAGAAAAACTGCAGTTCCAGAAAGACGATGTCCTGCTGAAAGAAGACGTCGATATAAAACAATTTATCGGCAAACACGCTAAAGCACCCGGCATCGAAAAAGATATAATAATTCTTCCCGCTACATTTGTTGATGAACACGTAGGGACAGGGATAGTCACTTCAGTTCCCAGCGATGCTCCTTACGATTATGTCAGCCTTCGAACTTTACAGCAGAATGAGCCGTTATGCAAAGGATACGGATTAAATTACAATCAAGTCAGAAACATCCAATTGATACCTATCATCAAGACTAAAGGATTTAACGATTTCCCCGGAAAAGAGATTGTTGAAAAGATGGGCATAAGATCACTTGACGATCCCAAACTTGAAGAAGCCACCAAAGAAGTTTACAAAGCAGGATTTCACGGAGGAGTCATGCGTGAAACTTGCGGCAAGTATTCAGGCCTGAAAGTTGAAGAAGCCAAAGAACGTATCAAAACAGAATTATTGGAAAACGGCAAAGCAGACTTATTCCATGACTTAAGCGAAGAAGTAGTATGCCGCTGCGGAAATAAAGTAGTCATCAAACGTATTGACGATCAGTGGTTCATCAAATATTCAGATGCCGAATTGACTGCCATCAGCAAGGAGTACGTACCTGAACTTAAGATCTATCCTAAAGAATACAAAGAAAATCTTCCTTCGATCCTAGATTGGTTCGGCGACCGGGCCTGCACCAGGCTAGGCAATTGGCTGGGGAGTAAATTTCCCTTTGATGAAGAATGGACGGTCGAACCTATCAGTGATTCTACTTTATATCCTGCATATTATATCGTTTCAAAATTCGTAAACAACGATACCATAAGCATCCACGACCTTAATGAAGATTTTTTTGATTATGTGTTCCTTGGAAAAGGAACCGGAAAGAAAAAGTGGAAAGAGATAAAGGAAGAGTTTGACTATTTCTATCCGCTGGATCTAAATTTAGGCGGAAAGGAACATCAGACCGTACATTTCCCGGTATTTATCATGAACCATCTTGCTATCCTGCCCAAAGAAAAATGGCCTAAAGGGATCTTTGTCAATTGGTGGGTCACCGGCAAGGGAGGAAAGATCTCCAAAAGCAAGGGCGGAGCAGAACCTATTCCGCAAGCTATCGAAAAATATGGCGTAGATGCCATGCGATTATATTATGCCCACATCGGATTGCCGCACGTAGACGTGATCTGGACCGAAGAGACGGTATTAAATTACAAAAATGCATTAGAAAGGATTTATGCTCTTACTGAAGAATTAAGAAGATTAGATGGCAAGAAAAAATCTATCGACAACTGGCTGGTATCAAAAATTCATGAACATATCAGACAATGTAATACAGCCATGGAAAATTATAACCTTCGTGAACTGGCATCAATAGTTTATTACACCATATACGAAGACCTCAAATGGTACCTGCGCAGGGGCGGAGAAAACAAGAAAGTTATTTCAGAAGCCATAGATCTATGGATAAGACTTATGAATCCGATCACTCCGCATATCAGCGAAGAGCTTAATGATTCTGACAAATTAGTTTCAGCATCTTCATGGCCGGAAGCAGAACAGGAAAAGATCAGCAAGAAAGCAGAAGCCGGAGAAGAGCTGGTCAAAAACACCATGGAAGGCATGAGAAATGTACTCTCTCTCGCCAAAATTAGCCAGCCGAGATCATTTACCTTATTCATAGCTGAAAGCTGGAAATACGAGCTAGTTAATATCATCGCCAAAGAGATCAAAGTTACCAGAAACGCCGGCGAGATCATGAAAAGAGTGCTTTCAGAAGAAAAGATGAAGATGAAAGGAAAAGAGATCAGCAGTATTGTCTTGAATCTTGTCAAGGACACCAGCAAGATACCGGTTATGGTAACATCGCAGAACGATGAATTATCAGCATTGCTTGAATCAAAAAAATTCTTAGAGAAAGAATACGGATGCGACATCAAGATCATCATCGCAGAAGACAGCCAGCATCAGAAAGCCAGATCGGCCATGCCCGGAAAACCGGGAATTTTAGCAGAATAGCTAATTAGAGAGCTTAAGACCAAAAGAGCATCTCAAAAGAATATTCTTTAATAAGCTTTAAAAGCTAAGTATCAGCATCTGTTAGTATGCCCGAAGAGATCAGATGTTTGGATAAATTTCATACCACTTTAGACACCTATGTTATGGGTCCTTTGCGGCTCACAGCAGTATCAAATACTTCATTTCCTATAATAGACGAGCCTCTAGCTTCTGATGAATCTATTGAATTGCCTTTATCCACTTATGAGACTGGCCTTTACACTTGCGTAAATCGTGGATCTAAATTCTCCAGATTGGTTGAAGGCGGAGTTAAAGCTTACGTCACACAGGACATCATGACCAGAGCTCCGGTATTGGAAGCAAGAGATGTAAAACAGGCATTGGAGATTTCTGATTATATCAAGAATAATTTTGAAGAACTGAAAACAATTGCTGAATCTACTACCAGCCACGGAAAAGCATTGTCTGTGAAGCCTTATCTGGTAGGCAATGATGTTTATGTAAGATTGATCATGCAGACCGGTGAAGCTTCCGGCCATAACATGACCACTAAATCCGGGACTAAATTAGTAAGATATCTGGTTGAAAAATTCCCAGGAGCATTGTATGGTTCTGATTCAGGAAATATGTGCACCGACAAAAAAGCGGCAGCCATAAATGCTATAACCGGAAGAGGAAAATCAGTAATCACTGAAATGACTATTCCCAGAGAAATCTGTGAGAAGTATCTAAAGACCACTCCGGAAGCTATTGAAAGATTGAACACCATGAAAAATCTGCAGGGAAGTATAGCCGCCGGAAGCCAGTTCTCTGCCAATGCCCATTATGCTAATATTATTGCAGCGATGTACATTTCAACCGGACAGGACATCGCAAATATTGTTGAAGGTTCATACGGAATAACACAGGCGAAAGTTACTGCTTCCGGAGATCTATATTTTTCAACTACCCATCCCTGCCTTATCGTTGGAACAATAGGCAACGGAAAAAACGGAGAAAGCCAGCGTAAGAGCCTAGAAATCTTAGACTGCTTACAGCAAAACAAGCCCGATGGTTTCAATTCCCAGCGATTAGCTGCTATAATAGCAGCAGCAACTGCCATGGGAGAGCTGTCATTATTAGCTGACCAGACCAAGAATGGAAGGCTTATGGATGCCCACGAGAGATTTGAAAGATAACTTTTAATAGTTGATATTATTCTAAAACAAGATGGTAATAAGATTACTTGGCAAATTACTTAAATTAGCCTGGCTCATCATCGGCGCAGCGATATTATCCTGGATAGGATATGTGGTCTTTAAATTATATACTGTGAACAGCCCAGGGGGAATTATTTTTGGATTCTTTTTACTTCTTTTTAGCTTAGCAGTACTAGTAATCTATATAACGATCACAATTGGTCTAAAAATAATCAAGTTTGTGGTAAGAAGAAAATGAAACGCACCCAGCTGCGCAGCAAAGATGTAAGCAAAGAACTGGAAGATTATAAGATAGAGATCAGCAAGAAGGACCAGGTAGAATTGATCGAAGATGAATATAAGATCATTCTCATCAACAAAAAACCAGCTTTTTTCTATTATCATGACAGAGCAATTCCAACCTTAAAATATCTGCAGGAACATATCGTCCTAAAGAAAATAGTAGTGGATATGGGCGCAGTAAAGTTCGTGGTGAATGGCGCAGACATCATGCGCCCGGGCATAGTAGAAGTAGAAGATGGCATCTGGAAAGACGATTATGTGGTTATCGTAGATAAGAACAACCAAAAACCTTTAGCAGTCGGAATAGCATTATTCGGTTCCGAAGAGATGAGAGCTATGCCATCAGGAAAAGCGGTCAAGAACATACATTATGTAGGAGATGAGTTATGGAAAATGGAGTTTTGATCTGAATAATTAGAAAAGTTATTTTGCCCGAAAGATATATAAAGAAAAATTAATTTAATAAAATCATGAAACAAAAATTTACAGTTATTGTTGAACAAGGTGAGGATGGTTACCTTATCTCAGAAGTAGTAGAGCTTCCGGGATGTCACACTCAAGCAAAGACTCACGACGAGCTTATAAAAAGGACAAAAGAAGCAATCTCTTTATATTTAGAAACTGAAGAAACTCCAGAAATAAGAACTAAGTTTTTAGGCTTACAGCAGGTAGAAATAGAGGCATAAATTGTGTCTTCCAGACTGCCCGAGATGAAGGCTAAAGAGTTCACTAAGATTTTAGAAAAATTAGGGTTTGAACTAAAGCGACAGAAAGGTAGCCATATGTTTTTTGGACATCCAGATGGAAGAACCACAGTAATTCCAAATCATCCTACAGAACATATTGATCGTGGTCTTCTCAACAAAATTATTAAGCATGATCTGCATATGAGCAGAGAGGAATTTTTAAAATATGTCAAATGATATCTAACCAACTAATCAGTAAAAAAGAGATGGAAACCATTCTCATTGGAGAATTAAAGACTAATAAAGAGTACCAAGAAGCATTAACTATTGTGAAATCTAATTCTAAAGGTAAAATTTGGTTGATAGGCGGGATTGTATCCAGAAGCATCATCAAATCAGCGTATGGAAATTTGCAACTCAAACACGATATTGACTTTTTAGTTGAAAAATTAAATGACCATTTGGTTATTCCACCCGGTTGGAAAGAAACAAAAAATAAGTTTAATAATCCTAAATTAATTAAAGAAGATATAGAAGTAGATATCGTTCCTTTAGGCACTTCCGAATTTATCAGGCAAAACAAACTTAAACCATCAATAAAAAATTTCCTTGCTGGAACGCCATTAGATATACAATCATTGGCATTTGATATTCAGGACAGAAAACTTATCGGAGATTTGGGAATAAAAGCATTACAACGAAAAGAAGTTCGCGTAAATAATAGTAAAAGACTTCTAGCAAAAGCTCAAAGAAAAAATCTATCACCACAGAAACTACTTCAAAAAATAGCTAAAAGCTTGGGATTTAAGGCAATTTTCAATTAAAATGATAATCAACAAAACTAATAATAGTATCATCTCCAAACAGGAAATTGTCTGCAATCATGCTCTATCACAAGCCAGAGGCCTGATGTTCAGGAAAAAGCAGAATCTTATCATGGCCTTTCCAAAAGAAAAAAAAATATCCCTGCACATGTTCTTTGTGTTTTATCCCATCGATGTCCTGCTTCTCAACCAAAATAAAGAGATCGTAGAGATAAAACATAACTTCAGACCATTTACTTTTTGGAATTCCAAAGAGAAGGGAAAGTATGTGGTTGAATTATCGTATAAGGGAGAATATGAGATCAAGGATAAAATAGAAATTAAATGAGACCTATCAAATAAACTCACATCCACCGATCAGACCTTACATACCTTCGCAGTCTCGCATTTATCTCCAATCCGTAATCCTGATAAAACTCTTTAGGCACGGCATGCCAGAACGATACCGAAAAAGAATCCATGCTAAAATGTGTAGCTTCAGCTTGTTCAGCTTCCAGAAACGCCCTATCTACTAACCTATCAAATGCTTCTGCTACTGGCGCATGCCCATCAGACCAAGAACATTGTGTAAGCACAGAAATAGTGATATCTTCCATGATAGGTATCAATTCAGAAGCGCGATAATATTGTCTATAACTGACAAAAGGCTGAGCAGAGTTTTCCAACAGCATGGGCAGGGATTTTTTATCCACCCGCTGGGCCAAAAAATACCTATCCTGTGAAGATACTATCAATTGCGGTGCCATAAAAGTTTAGGGGCACACCCGCGGTCGAAACAATACCAGCTTGCTGGTTTTGCCCCCAAAGCTTCTCGGGTCTGCGCCCCTCCGAACATGAAGTTTGATGGTTAAGGCTGCTTCCTTCCGGATCTGACCTGATTCCCAACAAGTCCATCCCGAAGGACAAACCGTCGTCAAAGGCGATGGAGACCAACAAACTGATACTGGCCCTTCCTTGGGCTTCGGCTCCGTGTGAAGTCCGTTCACGGTAACAACGCAGGACTAGCGCGCCAGCCTAGCTCTCCCTCTGAATAACATATACCTATAAGTTTATATAAACATTTGGGTTATAAATCAAAAAGATAACTATTTAAAACAATTTTACTTCTCTATGCTCATTGACTACTAAGAATTTAGATCTGATAGTCTTGGAAGATGGCCGGCCAAAAAGACTCACTATCGCCGACATCTCACTGGAACATCTACCAGATAGAAAATATGATTACTATCAGGAGATCTATAAGCGATATCTAAGGCGCCAGGAACATGATATCATAAAGCTTACTGACACCTACATCGATGCTTTGGTAAATGCTTCTGAATTTTATCAGCAAGTAGCCGATCTAGTGGTAGAACCATCACAAGCATTCAATATAACCTGTCTTGTCCCGGTCGCTTATGCAACTGAAAAAGCATACAAAAAAATACAGCCAAAGTTTCCGAAAGAGAAATTACAGGATTACAAGATCAACGCGGCAGCTCATTTTGATGGGTCAGAGATAATAGTCTCACTTTCAAAAGACAGATCGCTCAGCCAATTGAAAAGCAATATCATCCATGAATTGGGCCATTATTTTCATAAATTATTGAAACCAAAGCAATACCTTACCTGCGACCAAACCATGATGGAAGTGATAGCCATATTCACTCAGCAGAGATATGATTCCCCGCTGGTATATCGAAAAAACACTCCCCATCATAGGGCCGCTGAAATCTTAGGCTTATTCAGGCAGCAACAGAATGATTGCAACATAAATGTAAAAAAACACTGGGATTTCCTGACTTCTTTTACTAAACACGAAGTATTGGAAGCGAAGCTTAAAAAGCAGATTAACTCCAAACATTTTTAAATGCTTTTTAAATTTAGTACTAAAATGGTAGAAAG
>CAYHKV010000055.1:0-7013 GCA_964357125.1 uncultured Methanosarcinales archaeon
CCTTGCTTCCCATCACAGGAATCCCCGCCCTTTAGGGCGTGGGAGGACGTCAATTTTGTCTGACGAATGTCATAGCTCAGAGCCATCTTGGCCAGGCGGGCGGCTTTCTGGACAAGCATCCGGAAGACAAAACTGATGATCAAAAAAATGGGCCCACCCGGACTTTCGTTCTATTGAGGAATTCGAACCGGGGATCTCCTCGATTTAGAAAATGCAAGTATCTTAACGAAACTACGCATTTACGTCAACGAGATGTCATAGCCGCTAGACCATGAGCCCTTGCCATGAAAAGACTTATATCCTTTTATAAACTTTATTCTCGCAAATGATAGATGCAGAAAATGCTTGGGAAACGGAGTTCCTTACCGGCTTAATCGAGCTGCAATACGGCAGAAGGGTGCAGAGAAAGATGAAACGGGTCGCTTCTGAAATCTCCTGGGCTAAAGGATGGCCCGAGAATAAGGTCTCTTTCTGGAATGCGGAAGCATTCATGTGGGGGCATAAGATAAGCGCAGAGAAGAGAGGTCTGATAGCTAAAGAGCTAGAGTTCCTGAAAGGAAGTAAAAATATTGATCTGGGCTGCGGGGCATATTCTTACCTGCCTTCAACAGGATTTGATCTGTCAGAAAGGATGCTTTTATTGAATGAAAATTGCACCGAAAAGATATCCGGGGATCTAGAGAAGCCTTTGCCATTCACTGATGCCAGTTTTGATTCTGCCACTATTGTTTTTGTGCTGAATTATGTCGTAGATCATTCTCAGCTGCTGAACGAAGCAAGAAGAGTTTTGAAACCAGATGGATCTTTAGTGATGGTCCTTTCAGCAAGTCCGGTCAATGGATGGCAAAGGCAGAAAGAAGTTAATGCTTTTACATCCGAAAGGTGGATTTCCGTCTTGAAGAAAACCGGATTTATGGTCAGTTTTAAGGAGAAAGAAGGATTGTGGTTTTTTAAATGCAGGTAGATTTATAAATTTAAATTGATTAACTTATCTAATAGGTTATAATCATCAAAGAGGTACTTAAAATGAGAAAATATTTTGTGTTTGTATGTTTTTTATTATTGCTTCCGATGGCATTAGCGCAGGAAGCAGTTTCAGAAGATCCTGGTATAACTCCCGATTCTTTCTTATGGGGCGTGGACAGGGCATTGGAGCAGGTTTCATTGCTGCTTGCAGCCGATCCTGAAGCCAAAGTAGTCAAGGGGCTGGAGATCGCCCGAGAGCGGTTATTAGAAGTAAAAGCCATGGCTGAAGAAAAGAATCTGCCTGCGCTGGAGAAAGCCCAGGGGGAACATAGCAAGGCTCTTCTTAAGGTTAAAGATAATGTTAAGAGATTGGAAGAAGATGATCCGGAAGAACAGCTAGAGAAAGAATTAGTTATTGAGAAAGAGCTGCGGGAACATCAGAAAGAGATAGAAGAAGTCAGCGCAAGATTAAAAGTTAAAATAAAGATAGAAGGAGTTTTATCTGCTGAACAGCAGGCCAGATTAGATGAGTTCTTAGCTTCATTAGGCGAAAGCGCTGAAGAGGTAGAAGTTGAGATCAAGAGCAAGAGAGATGAGACTAAGATAAAAATAAAAGATAAAACTGGCAAAAGCGAAGAAGAGATCGATGAAGAGATAGAAGACTTAGAAGACGAGTTGGGCTTGGGAGAAGAACGGCTAAAAGTCCGCGCTGAAGTGATCGATGGAAAAACTTTGGTAAAAGTAAACCTTAAGTTTGATTCCTTAACTACTGATAAGCAAGCTCTTCTGGCAGAGATTGTGGAAAGATTTAGTCTTGATACTGAAACTGCAGCTTCTCTTTTGAAAATTGAAGATACAGAAGACACAGAAGATGCAGAAGATACGGAAGAGATGTTAAGAGTTAAGGTCAAAACAGATGTAAGCCTTTCAGAAGTGGATGTAAAACTGCGTTTTGCAGTAAACTCTACAGAAGAAGATGCTATTGTCGCTGCCTTAGTGAGTAAAACACAATTAACCGCTGAACAGATAGAAGCGGTATGGCAGTTAAAAGATGAAAAACTGAAAGAAGAAAAAGAGATTGAAATAGAAGTTGAAATAGAAGAAGGAGAAGCGCAGGTGAAGGTCGAGACTGACGGCAGCAAGATGGAATTTACGCTTCAGGAAACCGACCGCGAGAAAATCGTGCAGGAAATCGCTTCTCGTCTGGGAATATCCGTAGAAGAAGTCTTGAAGTACGCAACTTTTGAAGAAGATGCTGAATCTGAAAAATCAGAAACTGAAGATGCAGAAGAAGATCTGAAAGATGAAGATACCGAAGACGATGAAGGAGGAGATAATTAAATCCTAAAGGCATGGCAGTAGAGATTCTCACCAAAGATCCGGCATTCGCGAATGATCCTACTTACAGGTCTGGTCTGCTGAAGGAATTTAAATTTGACGAAGAACAGGCAGAGATACTACCTAACGAATATCAGACTACCGGATTTCCAAAATCACTGAAGAACTGCCGCCTTTCCTGGGAAGTTTATGATCTAGGGTTAGAAGAGCCTTATTTCTGGATCCTGGATTATCTGAAAGATGCTTTTCCTATAATTGATAAATTGGAAGATTCCTTTGCGGCCGCTGAAAATTCAGCATTCTTTGGCGTTACTCAGCAGCGGTTAGGTGCGCAGCAGGACAGGATCTCGCAGTTTCTGGCCGCTACCGGGAAGATGATCAAGGAATTATTCCAGATGGTGCGAGAATTACGTATCATAGATGAAAGGTTGACTTACTATAATGAAGCGGATGCGCAGATGAGTAAAGAGATCGGACATAGAAGCAAAAGCGCGGAAATAACGCTTAAAGGGATTTTTGTAGATCTAGTGCAGGGCGGCGGAAAAAGCGCGGCTTCGGTGTATGGCATGGCCAGAGAATTGGAATTCGTTACTTTACCTGATCTTTTTTTTGACGCTCCGCCGTTCAAGGATACTGGCGAGCTGGATAAGCATATAGAATCACTTCGGGAAAATTTCAACAAGAATGTCCTGAGGGTATTGCAGAGGCATCTTAATCAATTCATGGAATGGAAGAAAAGAACTCATCAGGAACATCGCAGCAGAAGAGTTTTCCAGATGAAATATCTAAAACAGCATTTTGACATCATTAAGATGTACTTGGTGTGGATCAAGCCTTATCTTAGACATACGCGATCGCTTTCGCTGAAAGAAAAAAACATGGGCTCTGCAGAGATAATCTCTTCTTTTGAAGGAAGCATGTTAGACGTAGAGATATTGGCCAGAAAACCGATAGGGAAAGCCCATTCCTGTATATTGGTAACTTTCAATTACCGCACCAGAGCAGAGATGAAAGTCCAGCAAGAAGGTTATCAGCGAGGTCCGATACACATAGGAAAGATGGTAGTTACTTTCCGCGCATATGCCTGGACTAATGAGCAGTTAGAGAATTACAAGAAACTGAAGGATAAAGAATTATTTGACCTGTTAGGCGATATCTCTTCTTCGGTGCAGGGAGCTATGGAAGCTTTAGGAGAAGAATTGTTTAAGTATCTGAAAGAAGCGGAAGGAGAAACACAGAAAGAAAAAGAGAAAGAAGAGAAAAAAACCGTTTCTCAAAGAACCTTTGCTGAGAAATTTTTTGGTGATTTTTATACCTCTAAAGGCGGTGCGGCAAAGAAAGCTCCTTCTAAGAAACAGCTACGGGAAGACAAAGAGAAATTAGCCAAAGCTTTGGGCGCCTGCGGCGGGGTCGCAAGATTCCATACTTTTAACTGCTTCCATCTGTTCAAAAAATCACATAGGATGCCGGCGTGGTAAGAGGATAAAAATGCCAGATAAATTATTAGAAAAAGCAAAAGAAGCCAAAAAAAGTTTGTATGAAGCATATAGCTCTCTGGTTGAGGCAAAAGGATTTTCTATGGCTCATGGTATCGGCTTTGATGGAGAAAATTATACTTTAGAAGTACGATTGCAGCCGAAGAAAGGTGTAACTATCGATGATCTGTTGATAGAAGAAGTCAAGACAAATATTCTTCCTCGGGAGCATGAAGGGTATCAGGTGATGGTGCAGTATTTAGGTCAAGTAACTCCACGGAAATCTTAATCCTTTAGTACATTTTTTATAACCAGCTTCTTTTTAGAGT
Organism: uncultured Methanosarcinales archaeon; assembly: GCA_964357125.1. Taxonomy (GTDB): domain Archaea; phylum Nanobdellota; class Nanobdellia; order Woesearchaeales; family GW2011-AR9; genus JACPIL01. Next base: position 4,109 of record CAYHKV010000055.1, read on the forward strand.
ATGATGGATCAGCGCAACAAGAATTCAGAAACTGAGATAGATGAAGCGCAGAAGAAATTCCGTGATATGAAAGAGCAGAAAGCGCCTCAGAAGGAAGATAAAAAAGAAGCTGAAAAAAAGGAAGAGAAGAAAGAGGAAAAAAAAGAAACTGAGGCAAAAGATACTGATAAGAAAGAAGAGAAAACTGATCCTAAACTGGCTGAAGAAAAATCAGAACAGCAGAAAGAAGCGGAAGAGGCTTCGGATAAGAAAAAACCTTTGGTCAATCTGGAAGATATCGCCAATAAGGGAATGCCTATCCCTGCTGAAGCAAGGGATCCTGAATATGTAGAAAGAGCAAGTCTTATGCCCATGAGGGATATCTATCAGGAAGTAAAGAATATCTATCAGACTTTTGAGGAGAAAGGATACCTGAACGTTTCTGAACAGCGCAAGATCGAATATCTAAGCTCTGCGGTAGAACGCAAGATCGAAGATGAAGAGCAAGGGACTTATTCTTTTACCGAAGAGGCGGCCAGGGCAGCCAGCGTAACCCAGCAGATCAGCGCATCGATGATGGGAACTTACAAAAGGAACAAGTCAGCCGAGATGTACAGAAGCCATTGAATGGATAACTCATCGGATGCGCTCAATAACGTTTATATATCTCAAATATTTACTGTATTCTATGGTTGAATTTGGTACGGGATATAATATGCCCATGGATCGGGAATATGGGCATCATGGGCATGCGCATGATCATGCCGGTTCAGACAGAAGTCCAGCAAGTAATTCTACCAATGACGTTAACGTAGGCATAAAAGACTTGGGTATGAGCTTAGCTGTAGGTCCAGTGCCTAACGTTCCGGCTATCGGAGCTAAATTAAGAGCAGGTATGAAAACATTAGAGATAGGGTTTACCGGATCGGGAAAAGGCAATGCGCAGCAACAGACCCCGGAATATTATGGTGAAGCCCAAAGAAGAGCATTGCAGGAATTGGGAAAAGCAAACGAAGTTAATTTTACCACTCACGCTTCTTTCGGCATCCAAGGATTAGCAGGGATGGACCAGCAGGGTAATTTTTCCAAGAGCAGCAAGAATTTTTCTATCCAAGAGATCAGGAGAGCGATCGAATTCGCAGGAGATGTCGCGCACGGAGGTCCAGTAGTAGTGCATACCGGAGAATTCCAAAGGCCGATAATGGGCGCGGATTGGAACCAGGAAGGAGAATTCGCAGGAAAATTCAAGATGTATGAGGATGAGCAGGAGAGGGAGTCACACTTCGTAGTAGACACCAGAAATGGAAGGCTGATACAGGAAGCCAGAAAAAACAGGAAAGTATCCCGGCCGGTATGGCTGCAGGCAGAACAAGATGATTCTGAGCAAGGAGTGAAGAAAGGGGATTATGTAGATTATTGGGGAAAGAAAGTTTCTCGTTCTGAGAGAGTTCCAATATATAACAAAGAGAAAGGAGAGTTTGAGACTCAGCAGTATGACTGGAAAGATCTACAGCAAGAAGCGGATAAGATGAGCAAAGAAGCGCAGCAAGATTGGGAAAGATGGAGAAAGGCTTCACAGGAAGAACGTAAAAAAATAGAAGAAGAATCACAATGGGGCCGGTTCCTTAAGGAAAGTATCTCTAAGAAAGACATAAAAGTCCGTCCTGAAGAAGCATATATCATCGCTTCCTTGGAGACTTCTGCCGGAAATGCACGAGGATGGGCCCTCAATTACAGCGGAGATTTCCAGGAGAATATAGATCACATAAAGAAATTGCGTAAAGCTAAAGAGTTTTACAAACAGATTGAAGATACTTCTAATCCGGAAGAAAAGGAACGATTGAAGCGTCAGGTCGGTGACTTAGTCCCGGGATTAGTCCCTATGGATGCGAAATATCCTACTGATATAATCAAACGCCAATTGGAACATTTTGAAAATAGGATCAAGCAGTCCAGAGAGGGAGCGGCATCGCAATTTGCACAGGCAGAAGAAGCCATGGAGACCATCAAGCACGTGCAGAGCGCTGAAACCTACGCTCTGGAAGAAGCTTATGATTCTTATGCCCAGGCCGGAATAGCGGCCATGAAGCAGTCAGAAAAGATGGAACGTAAGGGGATCTTGAAGAAACCGATCACTGTAGCTATGGAAAACTTATTCCCTGAAAGTTTTGGTTCTCATCCTGATGAGTTGATCGATCTAGTATTAAGCAGCAGGAAGAAGATGGCAGAACGGCTGCAGACAGAGCAGAGATTGTCTGCTGAAGATGCGAAGCGGAAAGCAGAACAGCATATCACTGCTACCTTAGATACCGGGCATATAAACATATGGAGAAAATATTGGAAAGGCGACCCTAATAATACTATCGAGCAGAATGACAAGGAATTCAATACCTGGATAGTCAAGAAAACTGCAGAGATGGCCAAGAATAGAGTTATCGGCCACGTGCATCTCGATGACAATTATGGCTACCATGATGATCATCTTGCTCCGGGAGAAGGAAATACTCCCATCACAGAGATGATAAAAGCATTGAAAGACAACGGATACAAAGGTGAATTGATCGTCGAGCCTGGAGCAGACTGGACTACCGACTTATCCGGATTCCACAGCGTCATGAAAACCTGGAAATTATTTGGAAGCCCGGTGTATGGGGCAGGGCAGAGCATGCGTGGAAGAGGATGGAGCAGCATTGGAAGCTATATGGGAATGAACCAGCCGCCGTATTTCGTCTTCGGCTCTTACTCGCCGTCAGAGGACTGGACTTTGTGGAGCGGTGTTCCGTTAGAGTAAGATTTATAATCTATTGGATTTTTCGCACTGTAATGTCTGAAAAAATTAAACTGCCGTTGCTTGAGGAGGAGTTATTACCTCTAGTCCCTTCTGATCAAGGCGTGAAACTTTCAACCAAATGTTTTACATTTAATT
>CAYHKV010000056.1:0-6921 GCA_964357125.1 uncultured Methanosarcinales archaeon
GTATTTTTAATCTTAACTGGGAATTATTTAATAATCGTTGCAGAGCAACGGGGTACAAGAAATACAACAAAGATTGTATTTCTGTACAGAAGGACTTAGTCCTTCTTGTATTAGACCCAGTTAAGAAATCAACTTTGAAGACTGCGCTGCTGTTAGATTTATTTTAAATTATTTTATTCAAAGTTTATTTCGCCAGACATCAAAATCCCTCGGATAAAAAATAATCGGCTTCTTCTTTAGATTGGTTGCATCTGTCAAAAGAATTATAATAGATAGAATCAACATACTTTCTTTCACAAGGCACTGCTGCCGCAGTATAAAATAGCTTATGCGCCAGACTTTCATCACCGATCTTCAGGCTTGCTTTTCCGGCATTGACGGCTAAAAAAGCCAGGAAATTATTGGTCATCTGATGCCAGCCGTCAAAATCCGGGCTGTTTAAGAAAGGGATCTTAGATCCAAGAACTTCCGTATTAAGCTTATCGATGTCGTATCCTGGATAAAATCTGTCTATGAAGTCAAGAACATTTTCTGCCAATATTCCTATCCTTTTAGACTGAAGGTGCGGATCCTTGGTCGCTGAGACGGATTTTAACAATAAGGCGTAAGCGTTTATCTGACTGTAACTGATATCGCGCATGAAATTCGGACAGGAGTAAGGGTCGTATAAGTCCATTCCTGGAAGCTTAGTCCTGCACCCATAACTTTTATAAGCGTTTATAGTAGAAAGTATGTCGTCAAAAGCTGCTTCCGAATCGATACCTTCTGCGTCGATAGATTTACTGATCTTCTTGTATACGGCAGGCGCAAAATAAGATGCTAAGTGAGACCTGAAATGGGGGTTGCTATGTTCTGGATCATCAAGAAATTCTTTGATAAGGTTAAACAGCTGCCCTTTCTTTTCCCGACCCTTGTAGATAAAGACTTCTTTCATCAAAGCATATGCTTTTATGAATTGTATCTCTTCATCTGCCTGCTGAGGAGACATGTTCTGCAGCAACGCTCCTTTAAACTTCTCGCTGCTGAAAGTATCCTGCAGGATATTAAAATATCCCTGCAGATTATCCTGAGGCAGATCTTTGATCCAATCCTGCAGCTCTGTGTCCAGATAAAGAGTGTCGCCGACTTGCATAATATGGTCTATGACTCCTTCCAGATCATCATAACGGGCAGCAGCAGCAGCAGCATATAAAGCTCCTCGGGAATACATGGCGCTAAGCGGATCCTGTTCTGCCAAAGGAACAGAGCCGGGGTTTCTGAACAGATATTTAGTACGGATCAACGAACTGATCTCTTTTAGAAGCGACGCAGATTTGAATTGAGAATACCATTCATTAGAGATAGATCCTATCTCTTTGGCTCCGGGAATCATCACGTGCGCCAGTTCGTGGTCCAGATCAAAAAAGAATTTTAGAGCGTGTATATCGTCCGGCATGTAGATGGTGCCGTTTATGGTGCAGGCGACCGATTTTTCAGTACCGCATTTAGAATCGATAATGTCCGGCCCGACGATCGCCAATTGGGCATCCCAAACTGCCGGGAAAGAATATCCATTTTCAGAAAATTCTTCAGAGAAATATTTTATCTGGCCTGTGAACAGCTCTTTCATAGCGTCTTCATATCTGACAGCCCTTTTAGAAGGATCGCTGCAGCTGTCTTCACCAGAAGCGACTATGCAGGCGCCTTCTTCTTCCAAAGCTAAAAATTCATTTACCAGCTGCTGCTTACGTTCTTCTGTCAACGGAGAATAATCTCCAAAAAGAGGTTCGGTCTTGATATCAGTACATGCTGACAGCATAGCTGCTGCAGCTAAAGGCATTATTCTGCGGCGAATATTAATCCACCCCCTATGGTGTATTCAGTATAATAATCTAGAAATCCAGGCGGCATGTAAGTAGCCCCTAATTTGGCATATATCTCTGCTGAATCATCTAATCTTATTCCAGGCGTAGCATAAAAATTAAGATTTATGTCCATTCGGTCTTCAGGGTCTAATATCAGCTGATTATAAGCAACTCCTGCGCATAAAGGAAGACTTAGGATGCTTATCCTCGGCGTAAAGCATAGGTCAGCTTCTCCAGATAGAGTATTGCGGACTGAATCGTAGCTGCTGATCCTTTCGCCGATGTAAAGTCCGCTGTTAAACGCGAACATAAGATTCTCTCCTGCCAGTCCTGCTGAAAGACGGAAACCGCCGCCGTTGTCAATGTTATAACCTTCTATATTACCAGGGATGAAAACATGGTCCTGATCCCTGCGGTAAGCCAAGCCGAAGCCAAAGAAACCTGCTGCCCAGGACCAGTCAGGAGCGATCCTGAACTCTAAAGCTGGACGCAGGTAGTTTGACAGCGCCAATCCTTCAACAGCAATATAATCAAGAACTTCGGTAGAAATAAGAAACGATGGATGAAGAGAAAGTATTCCATCTAGATGCAGGTCTAGTTCGCCTTCTAATATACCCCTGCTTCCTTTTTGGCTGGCCGATCCGCCAGCTGTGCGTACGACGTATTCCAGCTCCGACCGAAGCTTATTATTAAAGTAAGGTTCGATCTGTTCTTCTGGCTGAGCTTGCGCTAATGCAGGACATAAAATAACTGCTGCCGCCAACATCTTTTTTGTTACCATAACGTAGTGATAATAGCAAATATTTATAAACTTAACGACATAAATCTTAAAAATCATCCCTTAGATAGTGAGAGAGGTAAATGTAAATAAAGGCTTAAACATACAATGACCATGATACCGCAAAACCGTTATTTTTCTTACAACCAGCATACGCTCCCTGATGGATGCCAGTTCTGTGTAAAGGGAGAAAAGATGGTCCTTTTCGCTACCGGCTTATGCCCAAGAAAATGCTATTTTTGCCCCGTCTCTGACCAAAAATATGGGCATGATGTCTCTTTCGCCAATGAGCGTAAGCTATCCGGCCAGCAGGATATCATTCAGGAAGCGGAAGCCATGGACGCTAAAGGAGCAGGAATAACCGGCGGCGATCCATTGATGAAGATCGACAGGACGGTAGCTTATATCAAGCAATTGAAAGAAAAATACGGGCCAAAATTTCACATCCATCTATACACCTCGCTTAATCTGGTGACAGAAGATAATCTTAAACTGCTGCATGATGCGGGATTAGACGAGATAAGATTCCATCTGGACCTCGATTCTGAACAGTTCTGGCCAAGATTGGAATTGGCTAAAAAATTTGCATGGAAAAAGGGAGTAGAGCTTCCTTCGATTCCGGAAAAAGAGGCGCAGCTTCGCAAGATCCTTGACTTTATACACGACAAAGTAGATTTTTTAGTGCTTAATGAACTGGAAGTGGCTGACAATAACATGTCTAAACTGCTGGAGATGGGATATAAAACGAAAGAGCAGTTCAGTTATGCGGTTGAAGAGTCCATCAATACCGGATTAAGATTGATCGAATATGCGCAGAGTAAAGGGTATGTATTTGCGATACATCTCTGCACCGCAAAACTGAAAGACCGCGTGCAGTTAGCCAACCGCATAAAAAGAGAAGCAGAACATTCCAAACAGCCATTTGATATGGTAGATGAAGAAGGGTTGCTGACCAGAGGAGCGTTATACTCCCCTTCTTTAGTGCCGGGATTCAAGTACCGTGAGAAACTGGCTGCTGCTGACAAGGATAGATTAAATTCCGAGCTGAAACCGCTTCTTGAAAGACTACAGAAAAAATTAAAATTATCTCCTGAACAGGCAATCATAGATACACAGAAATGCAGGATACTTCTTGCTGCGAAAATGATGAAAGCGCACCGGAAGGAATTTCATAAGCTGGGATTGATACCTGCTATAGTCAAAGAATATCCTACTGCAGACCAATTAGAGATCGAAGTAGAGCTGTTGTAGAACCATAGATCATCTCAATTCATTTGTGTCGTCACAGATATGCATCACTAATGACAGCAGCCTGCTTTTTTTCTTTCCGTCCGACCCTAATATAATTCCTGAAAGATCATATTTATGCAGCATCATAGCCAGGTAATGGATAAATTTTTCGATAGTTTTTGGATCATGATAAACTTCAAGCATATCAAGAGAATCAAATATCAAGAACTTTGATTTGCCTGAAGAGAGAAGAGTATTTATGGCTAAGGATAATTCAGTCAAGGCATAAGGGCTGGAAACATGCCAGCAATCCTTACAGGTCTGTTCTTTCGGATGCGAAGAGATTTCTATAAAATAAAGCTGCGAAGCGGCTATGCTGCCTTTGATAAACTTCTTACGTATCAGATCACATTCTTTATTTAAAGAGACATAGATACAATTATTTTCTCTATTATTTTTTTCTCCCAGCGCCAAAAGATGCGCCAAAACTTTTGCGATGGCAGAATCGCGGTTACGCACGGAATATAAGACCAGATGAGCTCCAGGAGCGCCTAAAAATTTTAACTTCTTTTCCGTCCGGCTTAATAGTTCAAGTTCGCTCATTTTTTGGATTTCTTTGGCTTTTTGATTTTTTTCAAAGAAGAGGTTTCCGGGACAAACAGTTCTTTAGATAAAACATAGATGTAATAAGCGGCCAGCAAAAGAAAAAAAGTGCCTCCTATCTCCAACACTTCCCCTATCTCATGCAGGATTTCACCAGCCTCTATAGATTCCATCAAGCTATGGGTTCCAAAAACAAATATGCTGGCGACAGTGCTGAGGGTTACTTTTCCCAGCAGGCTGCCTTTTATCTTAAGATACGCCCTTAAGCCGAAGGCCGAAGCGGCCAAGCTTATCAAAAAAGCCAATCCAAATAATATCTGGTCAAGCTGAATCATTTTTTTCCCACCGAAATAAAGCTGATACTATTCTTGCAGCACAGGATCATTACCGCATAACCAAGCACTAATACCGATAAAAGGCCAGTAGTGGCGTAGTATCCGTTCTTGATCATGAAAAATTCCACAAAAGCATGCAGTATGAAAACCAGGGCCGCCAATAGGAAAGCCATAGATATGTCTTTAAGCATAGAAGATTTCTCTATCTTCTTCATAGAGCTTAAGATGAAGAATAACATAAATGCTCCGCCCAAAAGATTGATGACAGCAACTATTTTTTCTAAATCCATTTTATCACCGATTTTTACGCAATGCCTGTAATGTTTTGGGTAATATCTTTAAGTTTATAAATATGCCTTAATATTTTATCTGAAGCGATAGTTTAAAATAAGGAAGCCCCTCTTAAATCAAGATGAAATTCCTTTCCGGTGAAGAAGAAAAAATTGCATTGGAATATCTTGCTGAAGCTGCAGAAGCGGCAGCCTTTTCTACCTGCGGACGTTCGCAGTGCGGTTCATTGATAGTTAAAAATTATGCGGTCATCGGAAAAGGATACAATTCCCCGCCCAATAGCTTGGAAAGCCAAAGAAGATGTTCCTACATCAAAGATTCTTATCATAAAAAAGTCACTGATAAGACCTGCTGCGTGCATGCGGAACAGAGAGCAATAATGGACGCTTTGCAAAAAAATCCAGATAAGCTTTCAGGATCGAGATTGTATTTCATCCGCTTGGACGAAAAAGGAAAATCTTCCAGGGCAGGAAAGCCTTACTGCACTATCTGCAGCAAGATGGCTTTAGATTCCGGTATCGCTGAATTTGTGCTTTGGCATGAAGAAGGCATCTGCGTGTATGATACGGTAGAATATAATGAATTGTCGTTTAGGTATCGGGAATGAAAATTATCTGTTAAGATTATTTATTGACATCTATAAAAATATATTCGGGCAGATAAGTCCTCTTATAATAATCATAGAATTCTATCAGGTTAAACTGGGCGATTATATCGCTGTATTCTTCTCTCAGCTTCATGAACATGGAACGTATCCTGCTGTTATCCAAAGCTTCCAGATCGATCTCCATGTCCCAGTCTCCGACCGTTTTGTTAACCTGCACCACATCTTTTGTTTCCAAAAGATATTTCATAAGTGAAGATTCCCGTTCCAGACTTAGATTATGGAGCTTAAGGAAAAGCCTGCTTTTTGCTATGCCCAGCTTGTTCTTATCTATGAGGTATTTGCATCCCTTCACGATATTTCTTTTGATCAGGTTGTTGAGGATCAACTTAGCTGTTTTTACATTCATGCCCGATTCTTTTGCCAGACCAGTGTACCTGATAGTGGGCTTGTTTAAGATGATATGCAATATCTTTATCTCTTCTCTGCTTAGTTCTTCTTTCTCCCGGTCTCCTCCAACTATCTTCTGAGCGTTAAGGCCGAGCAGATCAGGAGTTTTCAGAAGATAATGCCGAGGGTATATGTGGGTTACCAAATTAAGTATTATCTTATATTCTTTCAGCAGGGGATTATCAGAGATTATTTTTTTAAATTCCTTGTTAAACCTTGATGGATTCGGCGAAGCGAATTCTACGCCCAGGTCAAATTCACCGGTAAGTTCGTAGATAGAAAGCACATAAGGGTTCATCCGCAACTCTTGAACTATCTTTAGCTTATCCCGCTCTTTAACATAAGCGCTTTTGAAATATACGCGAAACAGGATCAAACCCAGGTAAGAATAATCAAAAATGTAAAAAGGGTCCCGCAATATCCCTTCTTTTTCAAGAGCAGCTATGCCGTATTTCAACAACTGAGGGCTTTTACGCATATGCCTGGACATCTCTTTCAGGCTCATCCGGGCATTTTCCGATTTCAGATACACTAACGAGTGGTCAACCTTATACACATACGTTCAAAGTTTTATTTATTGATAAATTTTTCGTAAAATTTGGATAAATATAAAATAATTAGCCTAACAAGATATAAATATAGGGAAACGTATACTGGATAGCATGAGCGTGGATTTATTTGAATGGCTGGTTCAATATCATATTAACACTAATCTGCAGCCTAACCTAAAACATATTTCTCAAGGGAGATACACCAGCCCTCGCGGAAAAGCCGTCCTAGAGGGTG